>WQTE01000096.1 GCA_009786445.1 Oscillospiraceae bacterium
CAAATATGAAGATAGGAGAGGGCGGCATCATCTGCATGGTAGATAAAGTGATCCCCATCGACGATAGGAATTACTTTATCCCTGTTCATTGTATATAAAGTCCCTATTTTCCTGCAAATTCATCTCTCATGACTACCGCTATTTCGTCACAGCGATTGTTGTATTCATTATCAGCATGACCTTTAACCCACGTGAAAGTCACATCATGTTTTTTTAAAAGCGGCACAAGCTTTATCCAAAGGTCGGGGTTTTTCACCTCGCCACCCTTGCGCTTCCAGCCTTTTTTCTGCCAAGATTCCAGCCAACCTTTATTTATTGCATTTGACACATATTGAGAGTCCGTGTAAAGGTTTACTTTACACGGCTCTTTTAATGCTTCAAGTGCGGAAATGACGGAAATCAGCTCCATGCGGTTGTTAGTTGTGCTGAACTCACCGCCGCTAAGTTCTTTTTCATGTTCGCCATACATCAGAACGGCACCCCAGCCGCCGGGACCGGGGTTTCCACTACATGCGCCATCTGTGTAAATTGTTACGTTTTTCATTGTTTAAGTGCCTCACTTGCGGGCGATTGATAATCGCCCCTACGATGACCCCTGTAGCTATTGCTCACCGCCGTCTTTTGTTGTAATCTTGCTGTTATCCTCGCTGCCATCGTCTGTCGCCCCTTCGCTTCCTTCGAGTTCATCTTCCTCGTCCTCTTTTTCAGTGCGAGCTATTGAGATTACTTCGGCATCGGAGCCTGTGCGCATAAGGCGGACACCTTGGGTTGCTCTGCCGTATGTGCTTATGTCAGAAGCTGCCATGCGTATAATTGTACCGTCGTCGGAAATAATTAAAACATCGTCATTATCATCCACAACCTTGACATCAGCGACCTTGCCGGTCTTTTCGTTGATGATGTAATTCTTCTTCCCGTAACCGCCGCGGCTCTGTACACCACCCTCATCGCCGCGGAAATATTCGCTAATTTCCGTGCGTTTGCCATAGCCGTTTTTCGTGACCGTAAGAAGCGCACCGCCCTCACGGGCTCTTGCAGCACCGACACAAAAGTCACCCTTGCGCAAACGAATACCGCGAACACCTGCTGCGACACGACCCATGGGTCTAACGTCGGTCTCATTAAAACAGATTGCCATGCCGTTGTGTGTGGCAATCAAAATCCTCTGCTTGCCATCGGTATCACGGACAGAAATGAGCTCATCATCGTCACTGAGAGTAAGTGCGCGAATACCGACATTTTTTATGTTCTTTAGCTCAGTCAATCTCATGCGTTTGACCGTGCCGTTCTTTGTGACCATAACCAAAAATTCATCCACGCCAAACTCGCGCACACGAATCATCGCCGAAACTTTCTCACCCGGCTGAATAGGCAAGACATTGACAATATTTGTACCTCTCGCCTGACGACCTGCCTCGGGAATCATATAGCCCTTCTTGCGGTAAACCCTGCCTTGATTTGTAAAAAACAGGATGTAATCATGTGTTGATGCGGTAAACAACGTCTCAACATAATCCTCTTCACGTGTAGTCATAGCGGTGATGCCTCTGCCGCCGCGTCTCTGAGCCTTATACGTGTTTGCAGGCAAACGCTTGATATACCCCGCATGTGTAAGCGTGTAGACGCATTCCTCTTCGTCAATGAGATCTTCGATGTCAATCTCGTCTTCAACCATAGCAATCTCCGTGCGGCGCTCATCGCCGTATTTATCACGAATCTCTGTGAGTTCCTGCACCAAGATAGCATCCATCTCTTCTTGGCTTCCGAGCAACATCAAGAAGTACTCAATCTTTTTTTGAAGCTCTGCATATTCGTTTTCAATTTTCTCAATTTCAAGACCTTGCAAGCTTCGCAGGCGCATTTCCAAAATAGCCTGTGTCTGTGGTTCACTCAGCTCAAACCGCTCCATCAAACGCTCCTTGGCGTTGTCATAACTGGTGCGGATAATGCGGATTACTTCATCAATATTATTGCACGCAATACGCAATCCTTCCAAAATATGCGCACGTTCGCGAGCTTTTTTCAAATCATACTCTGTACGTCTGCGAATAATCTCACGCTGAAACGTAATATATTCGTCGAGCATCTGGCGCAGAGATAAAATACGCGGCTGAGTCTGGTCGTCTACGAGAGCGAGCATGACTATTGCAAAAGTCGTCTGCATTTGAGTTTGTGTAAACAGGCGGTTTAGTACAACCTGTGTGTTGGCATCACGTTTTAGCTCAATAACAACACGCATACCATCCCTGTCCGACTCATCACGCATCGCCTGTAAGCCTTCAATGCGCTTATTCTTAACGCACTCTGCGATAGATTCAAGCAATCTTGCCTTGTTTACCTGGTAAGGCAGCTCGGTGACAATGATTCTCTCTCTGTTTCCCGAAAATTCTTCAATCTCGGTTCTTGCGCGGACTCTAATCCTGCCTCTGCCTGTGGCATAAGCCGCTCTGATACCCGCTCTGCCCATGATTATGCCTCTGGTTGGGAAATCAGGTCCCGATATATGTTCCATAATATCGTCCAGCTCAGCATTGGGGTTATCCATGACACAGATAACCGCATTTATAACCTCGGTGAGATTATGCGGCGGAATGTTTGTAGTCATGCCGACGGCTATACCGCTTGAACCATTTACGAGCAAATTCGGAAATCTTGAAGGTAAAGTGCGCGGCTGTTTGCGTGTTTCATCATAGTTTGGATCCCACTCTACTGTTTCTTTTCCGATATCACGAAGCATTTCATCAGATATTTTCGACAGACGAGCTTCTGTATAGCGCATCGCCGCAGGCGGGTCGCCGTCAACAGAGCCGAAGTTTCCGTGTCCGGAAACTAGCATATACCGCATGGAAAAATCCTGAGCCATACGGACAAGCGCATCATAAATAGAGTCGTTACCATGTGGGTGATACCTACCCATGATGTCACCAACAGCAGTCGCCGCCTTACGAAATGGCTTATCGCTCGAGAGACCGCTCTCATGCATAGTATATAAAATGCGCCTGTGAATAGGCTTGAGACCGTCGCGCACATCAGGAAGAGCCCTGTCGATAATAACCGACATGGCATATGTGAGAAAGGAAGTTTCCATCTCCTCCTCAAGTGGCGCATTAACTATAATTTGCTCGGGAAAACTAATATCCCCTGTTTTCTCTTTCTTCGGCATAAACCAACCCCCGGCACTTCGTGCCACCCCCTTCTGGAGAAGGGGGAAATTTTAAATTTTGCAACCGGCAAGCAGATAAACTCACATATCTAAATTTATAGCATATTTTGCGTATTTCTCTATATACTCTTTTCGCGGCTCAACTTTTTCTCCCATCAAAACGGTGAAAACCTCGTCTGCCTGCAACGCATCTGTAAGCTCTATTCGTTTCAGCGTTCGGGTTTCGGGATTCATTGTTGTATCCCACAGTTCGTGTGCATCCATCTCTCCAAGACCTTTGTTGCGTGTGATGTCAACCTTACCTTTGCCGTCCTCTCCGCGCATTTCTTCAAGAGCCGTTTCAAGCTCGGTGTCATCTAAAACCCAGCGGATATTTTTACCTCTGGTGAGTTTAAACAGCGGCGGTTGCGCAGCGTAGACATAACCACCCTCTATAAGAGGACGCATAAAGCGGAAGAAAAATGTGAGTAAAAGTGTCCTGATATGGCTGCCGTCAACATCGGCATCAGCCATGATAATAACTTTGTGGTAACGGAGCTTTGACTCGTCAAAATCCTCACCTATACCCGCTCCGAGAGCAGTTATTACAGGGGTGAGTTTTTCGTTGCCATAGACTTTGTCCGCTCTGGCTTTTTCTACATTGAGCATTTTACCCCATAGCGGCAAAATCGCTTGAAAACGGCTGTCTCGTCCGCCCTTTGCACTACCGCCCGCACTGTCTCCCTCAACAATGTAAATTTCGGTAAGCGCAGGATTTCCCTCATTACAGTCGGCGAGCTTGCCCGGCAGCGACATACCTTCAAGTGCGTTTTTGCGCCTTATATTCTCTCTTGCTTTTCTTGCTGCCTCCCTTGCACGGGATGCCGTAAGAGCCTTATCTAAAATTGCACGTGCAACCGCCGGGTTTTCTTCCAAAAACGTAGCAAGTTTATCTGAAATGAGATTGTCAACAAATGTCCTCATCTCGCTGTTTCCGAGCTTTGATTTCGTCTGCCCTTCAAACTGGGCCTCCATGAGTCTGACGGAAATTATAGCCGTGACACCCTCTCTGCAATCTTCGCCGGATAGTTTATCATCGCCCTTTAGCAGATTTGTCTTTTTGCCGTAATCATTCAATACCCTTGTAAGAGCAGCCTTAAAGCCTGTCTCATGCATACCGCCGTCCGGTGTGTTGATGTTGTTTGCAAAACTGAGCAAAAATTCGTTGTAGACATCGCCGCAATACTGGAGCGCAATCTCAGCCGTAGAAGTCTCTCTTGCTTCAGAGAGGTAAATGACATTTTCATGCAGCGGTGTCTTATTTCTGTTGATGTAGGAAACAAACTCCCTGATTCCGCCCTCGTAATACATGGTGTCTTCCGCACTGTGCCCATCGCGCTCATCGCGCACAGTTATTCTGAGCCCGCCGTTTAGAAAAGCCTGCTCACGCATACGGGTGCGCAAGGTCTCATAGCTGAAAGTACAGTCGTCAAAAATTTCATTATCAGGTTTAAAAGTAACCTCCGTGCCGGATTTATCGGTATCGCCGACAACCGTTATTTTCTGTATGATATCGCCTCGAGAAAACCTCATCTCGTGAATCTTTCCATCTCTGTGAACGCGCACGTTAAGCCACTCGGAAAGCGCATTGACAACAGATGCGCCAACACCGTGCAAACCACCCGACACTTTGTAACCGCCTCCGCCAAACTTGCCGCCTGCGTGCAAAACGGTAAATACGACTTCAAGCGCAGATGTGCCCGTTTGCTCCTGTGTGTCAATAGGGATTCCGCGCCCGTTATCGACAACAGTGATAGTGCCGTCTGCTTCAATAATAACGGATACTTCATCACAAAATCCTGCGAGTGCTTCATCAATCGCGTTATCGACAATTTCGTACACAAGGTGGTGCAAGCCCGATGCCGATGTTGAACCAATATACATACCCGGACGCTTTCTGACGGCTTCCAAGCCCTCAAGCACCTGAATCTGCGAAGCATCATAGCTTCCGTCCGCCGCAGTCACTGCGGTATTATTTTCTAAAATCTCTCTGTTTGTCTCATCCGACATTATATTAAGTCCCTTCATTAAAAACTAATTGCATCAAATTAAATCTCACCAATGCGCTTAACCAAAGCTTGCGTTGATAGCTGCGATAAATGAATTTCCGTGTTGCTTTCGTTACTGCAAAGTATAAAAGCCCTCGGGAGTTCATCGGAAGCGCTTGAAACCAGACCGCTCTCTTGTGCGTTTTTGAGAAACTTGCGTGTTATAAACGAACTTGTCGTATTATCAAGATCAAAAAAACCAATAACATCTCTTTCCGAAACTACAACATTTTGTCCTAAATGTAAGTACATAACAACCTCTTATATTAAGTAAAAGCTGATTAAATTGCACGACCGTCTTCTATCTCTATGGTCTTTGCTCCACCACTAAATGTTGCAACCGCATCGTCACAGCAAGTTATGAAAACCTGCCCGTTTTCTATTCGCTCCAAAACAAAACTTTGGCGCTTCGGGTCTAGCTCTGAGAGAACGTCATCGAGAAGCAAAACCGGATATTCTCTTTTATCCTCATAGTGTATATCCCTTTCGGCAAGCTTTATTGAAACAGCTGCTGTTCGCGCTTGACCCTGCGAGGCAAATTTCCTTGCCGCTATCTTGTTTATGAAAATCTCTAAATCATCTTTATGCGCTCCCGAAAGGCATTGACCGCTGCGGATTTCCGCTATCTTGTGTTTTTCCTGGTGCAAAAGCAACTGAGGAAGCAACTCATCGGGCTTTTTATTGCTTGCATCCATACCACCCACTGTTTTGTAATTGATCTCAAGATATTCTCTGCCATCCGAAAAATCCTTATGTATAATTGAAGCTCGCTTTGAAAGTTCGCCGGCAAACGCCGCTCTGTAATAGATGAGTTTTGCACTGAGCTCTGCAAGCCTGAGGTTGTGGTCATCGAGTAATTCAAGCAAGCCAGGCTTCTCATGGTGGTCTTTTAGAATTCTCGTCTTATGGTCATACAAGCGGTTAAACTCCGAAAGCGTTGCATGATATGCAGGTCGTAACTGAGATAAGCAACTATCCATGAGCTTTCGTCTTACCGATGCGCCGTCTTTTATTATGGTCAAATCGTCCGGGCAAAAAAGCACCACTGTGAGTCGTCCCGTGAGCTCCGACCCCTTTTTTATTTTGACATCATTGACATAAAGTTCGCGGCGCCTGTCGCGTGAAAATCTCGCTTCAAGTTTTTGCTCTCGCTCACTTGAAACTATATCTGCCCTTATACTCGCACTTTGGAAATCAAAATTTATAAGTTCCTTATCTCCCACTGAGCGAAAAGTTCGCCCTGTTGCGAGATAATAGATCGCTTCAATGAGATTTGTTTTTCCCTGAGCATTTTTACCGCAAATAACATTAATTGCACTCAAAAATTCAACTGTACATTTTTGATAATTGCGAAAACAATCCAGATATAATCTTTCTACCGTCATACTTTATCATGCGCCTTAACCAGCAACATATTTTCTCCCACTTCAATTATACTTCCCGGTCTAATCTTGCGCCCTCTCTGCGTGCAAACTTCTTTGTCTACAACCACATCACCGGATGATATTAAATACTTAGCCTCTCCGCCTGTGGAAGCAATTGCGGAAAACTTGAGAAGCGAATCGAGTTTGATAAATTCTCCGTCTATATGTACCTTTTTTAAGCCTTTTAATTTAACCTTCATAGGCTTTTAATCTGACAGGGAGAATCATATACAGGAAGTTGTTTGAATCATCGGCGGGCGAAACAATACAAGGTGTGACCCCCGAATTGAGCTCAAGACTAACATTATCCGCAGGCGCAGCTTTAAGTGCATCGAGAATATATCTATCATTAAAACCAATTTCAAGACCTTCGCCATCACCGCTGATAATACACTCATCACTAGCCTTACCAAGCGCAGAAGCAGAGTAAAGCCTTAAAAGTCCCTCTTCAAAAATACATTTTACGGGACTCTTTAGTTTATCACTAATAATAAGTGAAACACGCTCAACAGCACCTATAAGTTCGTCTTTTTCAATAGTAAACTTGTACTTTGACTGAGAGGGAACCGAATTTTTATAGTTTAAAAATTCACCTGCAAGTCTGCCCGAAATTAATATAGTTTCATCAATATTGAAAATAATGTGTTTTGAACCAAGTGTGAGCTTGACCTTTTTATCCACCGAATCGGACAAAATTCTCTCCACCTCTCCGAGTGCAACACCCGGAACTACAAAACTATAATCCGGCACATCTGCATTATCAAGCGCTTCGCGGCGCAGTGCAAGCCTATATCCATCAACAGCCACTATTGTAAGCTCTCCCGCTTCTGTTTCAAAAAGCGCACCTGTGTGAATCGGGCGTGACTCATTATCACTGACTGCAAAGTTTGTCTGTGAAATCATTTTTTTTAGCGTGGATTGACTCAATTCAATAACATCATCACCGTCAACAGTCGGAAGCTCAGGATAGTCAGATGTTGGTGAACCAAGTATCTCAAAATCACTCATTTCACTACTTATTTTTGCAACCGACCCTGAATTAACCGACACGGTTACATATTGACCCGGGAGTTTTCTTATAATCTCACCAAATAGACGAGCGTTTAAAACAATACCTCCGGGAGATTCAACTTCAGCAGGTACAGATGTAACAATACCTGTTTTAAGGTCGTATCCTACTATTTTTAAATTGTCGTCTGCCGCCTCTAGTAACAACCCTTCAAGAAGCGGAACAGGGCTTTTTGCTACTGCGGCTCTTGCTGCAGTAAGTATAGAAGTAAGCAATAATAGTTTTTCACATGTAAATTTCATATTTACTCCCCTCAGTCTTAAAAAATAACATTTCTATATATGCAGTCTTAATAATAAAATATAAATAATATTATTATAGTAGTAATAGTAGTAGTAGCGAAAAATGTTGAAAAGTATAAATAGACAAGTTTTTTCAATGACTTACATTGTTTAAAGATTTTGTGCAAAAAGTAGTATAAATGTTAGTAAAATATTTTTATCAAATATTTCTACAGAAGATAACAAGAGTTAACAAAAAAATGTGGAAAACCTAAATGCTATCTGCCAGCATTAAGACCGGAATTGATGTTAGATGTAATATCTTTGATTATGTTTGAAAAATCACTGTCATCATTTATTTTCTTTTCAACTTTACGTACAGATGAAATAACTGTTGAGTGGTCACGGCCGAACACTCCGCCAATATCTTTGAGAGAAAGATTTGTGAGTTTACGAATAAGGTACATTGCAATTTGCCTTGCAAGCGCAGTATCAGCCACTCTACTTTGTCCTTTTATGTCGTCGGGTGTCTGCATAAAATATTTGGCAATTTCCTCAATAATGGTGTCGGTGGTGGGAATTAAATCTCTTTCGCCCTTAAACATATCTTTTAGACGCGCTTTGACTGTTTCAACGGTAATATCATCGTCCATCAAGTCTCTGTAAGCTATAATCATCTTGACTGCACCTTCAAGCTGGCGAACATTTGAATCAAGATTATCTGCAATATAGTTTGTGACATCATAAGGGAGTATAACACCGAGTTGAGCTGCTTTGTTTTTTATTATTGCGATTCGTAAATCTTTATCAGGCGGTTGAATATCCGCTATAAGCCCGGATTCAAAGCGTGTTTTAAGTCTGTCCTCAAGCGAATGAATTTCATTAGGAGGTCTGTCCGATGTAAAAACAATTTGCTTGCCAAGCTCAAAAAGCGTGTTATAAGTATTAAAATATTCTTCTTGTGTTGAAGCTCTGCCGGCGATGAATTGTATGTCGTCCATAAGAAAATAATCTGCGCCGCGGTACTTTTCGCGAAATTCGACGTTCTTACTGTGCCTTATTGCATCGACAAGCTCATCTGTAAACTCGCTGCCCTTTACATAAATTACCTTTAAATGGGGATAATTTGTTTCAACAGCCTGGCGAATAGCATAAAGCAAGTGGGTTTTGCCAAGTCCTGATTCCCCATGAATGAAAAGCGGATTGTAATTGTGCTTTTGGGTTATATCAGAAACAGCCAGAGCGGCAGCGTGCGCGAATTTATTTGAATTTCCGACAACAAAATGTTCAAAAGTATACTCGTCAATGCCTAAATAATTTGGTAAATCAGTGGCTTCGGTCATAGCCTTCAGACCTTCATCATCTAAAATAACAACCTC
>WQTE01000097.1 GCA_009786445.1 Oscillospiraceae bacterium
AATTTATTCCGCTTTTTTGCGAGCCAGAGAGCATTGCGCCACTGTTCTCGCAAAAAAGACTCCATAAATCATCCACTTTTGGCTTGGTCTGTACTGTAACAGCACAAGGAAAGGTTAGTTATTTAAAATACGTTGCACTAGTCAAACTGCGGATGTTGTGTTACAATAGTGGCAGTTTGATTTAGGAGGGCTACACTTGAATCCCGTACCGCTTTATGAGATGTTTCCGTTCATAGAAAATAACACGCGACTCGCCTCCGACTACAGTGCGGCGCGTGTTATTTCTGTTACCATAAATAACGAAAAAGGAACAATGAATCTTTCTGTAACCCTTGCAATTGCTGTGCCTCCGTTTGAACTTGGTGTTATTGAAGAACTCATAAAAAACGAGTTTGGGCTGACAAGTGTAACCTTAAAAGCTACGGCGGCGGCAGCACCTAAACCTATCTCTGGCGACATGGAAAACCCCGAAGATAATGGACAACTCGCGGAGGATTTTCGTGCATCTGCGGCATCGCCGCCAATTCCGCCTAAAAAGCAGTCTGCAAGCAGCCCATCATCTGCTAAATCCCCCGCTCGCAGCACCAAATCGACTAAATCTGCTAAGCCCCCTAAATCCGCCAACCCCGCCATTTTAGGCAGAGCAACCAAGGTAAAACCCATACCGCTCAGCGAGGTGTCGCTTGACCTCGGGCGTGTCACAGTGCAAGGAGAGGTGTTTGCGCTCAGGAGCAGACCTATTGAAAAAAGCAACTCTTGGCTCATAAATTTCGATATAACTGATTATACAGGCTCAATTACTGTCACAAAATTTATATTCGGCAAAGATGCCGCAGAGACTGCAAAGGGTGAGAAACTCGCAGGGGATATAAAGCAGGGTATGCATCTGATAATCACAGGTAATCTTGGGATAAGCAAGTTTGACCAGGACATTATACTCGAACCCCAAAATATTGTGCCCTATCAGCCTGAGCAGAGGCAGGACATTGCAAACGAAAAGCGTGTGGAGCTTCACCTGCACACAAAGATGTCGGACATGGATGCGCTGACCGACACAGCGGAAGCTGTGAAAAAAGCGGCAATGTGGGGTCACCCCGCCATTGCCATAACAGACCATGGTGTTCTTCAAGCATTCCCTGAAGCTGCCAAAACTGCGGCGATGCTTAAAAGCGACATAAAAATAATATACGGCGTTGAAGGCTATTTTTACAATGACTCAAGGGAGATGAAGCGAAAATATAACCACATAACGCTTCTTGTAAAAAATCAAACAGGTCTGAAAAATCTCTACAAACTCGTTACAAAGAGCCATCTTGAAAACTTCAACTTAAGACCTATAATCAACAAAAGTGAACTCACGCAGATGAGAGATGGTCTTATAATCGGCTCTGCTTGCGAGAGCGGAGAGGTGTTTGAGGCGATTGTCCGTGAGAAAAGCGAAGAAGAAATTGAGCAGATTGCATCGTTTTACGATTATCTTGAGATAATGCCGATTTGCAACAACAGCTTCATGCTGACGAGCGATAAATTTAACATAAGCTCCGATGATGAACTGCGCGAACTCAACAGAAAAGTCATTACACTAGGCAAAAAACTGAATATCCCTGTTGTTGCAACAGGTGATGTGCATTTTCTGGAGCCTGAGCATGAAGTGTATCGTCAAATAATACAAGTGTCAAAAGGCTATAGCGATGCTACGAATAAGATGCCGCTTTACTTCAAAACTACAGATGAAATGCTTGAAGAATTCAGCTATTTAGGTGAGGAAACAGCGCACGAAGTAGTAGTCAAAAATACAAGGCTCATAGCCGATATGTGTGATAAAGTAAGCCCGCTGCCGACTGATAAAAAGCTGTGCGTTCCGAAACTCGAAAACAGCACAGACGACCTCAAACGGCTGGTACATGATAAATGCATAGAGTTATACGGAGAAGATATTCCGAAAATAGTGCAAGACCGCATAGACTATGAGCTACACGACATTTTGAGGCTCGGTTACGGTGTAATCTATATGGCGGCACAGAAGCTTGTGTCGTATTTGAAAGAGCATAAAAGCCGTGTCGGCTCAAGGGGAAGTGTCGGTTCATCTATGGTGGCGCACCTCGCAGGAGTAACCGAAGTAAACCCCATGCCCGCTCACTATAGATGCAGCAGTTGCAAAATATCTGAGTTCCCGAGTGTAGAAATTCCCGACTCTGAGGACTACACTTGCGGTCCTGATATGCCTGACAAAAACTGCCCGCAATGCGGCAAACTGTATTCAAAAGAAGGGTTTAACATACCGTTTGAAACATTCATGGGTTTTGACGGAGACAAGGTGCCTGATATTGACCTCAATATTGCAAGTGACAGCTTAACAGAGGCGCACAACTATGTGTATGAAATGTTCGGCTCAATACATGTTTTCAGAGCAGGTACAATAGGCACGCTCAAAGATAAAAAAGCATACGGGCTAACGAAAAAATACCTTGAGGTCATCGGAAAAACTGCGACAAAAGCAGAGGAAAACAGGCTGCTAAGCGGCTTGGTGGGCGTTAAGGTTACGACAGGTCAGCACCCCGGCGGGTTAATTGTCATTCCTCAGGACATGGAAGTTTCTGACTTCTGCCCTGCTCAATACCCTGCTAATGATAGCGAAAAAGGCGTGACAACGCTTCACTTCGACTATAAGGTTTTGGAAGATAACCTCATAAAGTTGGACGTTTTAGGGCATGATAACCCGACAATGCTCAAAATGCTTGAAAATATGACCGGAGTAAACGCAGATGAGATAAGGCTCGATGACCCTGACACAATGGCGCTTTTTACGTCCCCTGCCGTTATGGGATTAACCGATGACGACCCGATAATAGGGAAAACCGGTTCACTCGGCATACCTGAATTCGGCACACCGTTCACACGCCAAATGCTCTGCGACACAATGCCCAGAGATTTCGATGCTCTGGTTAGAATTTCAGGCTTTTCTCACGGAGAAAGTGTTTGGCAGGGCAACGCACTGGATTTGATTGAAAGCGGAACAGCCACAATTCACGAAACCATAAGCAGCCGTGATGACATTATGTTATATTTGATTTCAAAAGGCATGACTGACAGGGTGGCATTTAAAGTTTCAGAGAGCATACGCAAGGGAAAGGGCATACCCGGAGATTTGGACAAGGAAATGAAACAGCGCGGTGTCCCACAGTGGTACATAGATTCATGCAATAAGATAAAGTACCTGTTTCCAAAGGCACATGCCGTCGCATATGTCGATATAGCGTTCCGTATAGCATGGTTCAAGGTTCACCGTCCGCTTGCGTTTTACAGCGCACACTTTCACAGGCGCAGAAAGACTTTTGCGGCAGAGACTATGACAAAGGGTATTGATATAGTAAGGCGTAAAATAGAGGCACTCAAAGCAAATGTGGATACAAGCAAGCCAAAAGACGAGGAACAAATGACGACTTTAGAATCTTGCTATGAGTTTTATAAGCGTGGTTTTGAGTTTGTGAATATTGACATATACGAGTCAGATGCCGATAAGTTTCTCATGGTTGATGAAACCAAGCTGCGCCCACCTTTTGTAGCACTGAGCGGACTCGGGGAGACTGCGGCATTTGATTTAGCCGAGTATAGGAAAAAATCAAAAAGGTTTGTGTCTCAAGAGGACATACTGGCAGCAGGTTCAAGTGTAAACAAAAATATTTTAGCACAGCTAAAAAGCATAGGAGCACTAAGAAGCCTACCCGACAGAAGCCAAATGTCCCTATTTTAGTATCGCCTACCCCTGCTCGACCATTCGCCGACTTATTTTATCCGCCTGTACTAAGTCCTTCACAACCTCGCCTGCAATAATAAGCCCGACGACAGATGGGACAAAAGCATTGCTGCCGGGTATTTGCCGCCTTACCGTGCACTTGCGCACCGTTCCCGGCGGACACACGCAGTTTGCATTGCAACTTGCAGATAAATCCTCCGCAGGAGCCAGCGGAACTTCTTTTGAATACACAACCTTGAGCCTGTCCACCTCGCGTTTACGAAGCTCGTGCCTCATCACTTTGGCAAGAGGGCAAATCGAAGTATCGTAAATATCGGCGACCTCAAAAGCCGAAGCATTAACCTTATTACCCGCACCCATGGAAGAAATTATCGCCACATTGCATTTTTTCGCCTGCATAACAAGTTCAATCTTCCCGGCGACGGTGTCAATAGCATCAATCACATAGTCGTACTCAGACAGTGGAGCCTGCTTCGACGATTCGGGAAGATAAAATAACCTGCGGGAGCGAACAACAGCATCGGGATTAATTTCTAAAACCCGCTCTGCGGCAACGTCAGTCTTGTATAGCCCTATAGTTTTCTGTGTCGCATGGAGCTGCCTGTTAAGGTTGGTAAGGCAAATTTTATCATCGTCAAACAGGTCAAGAAACCCCACACCGCTGCGGGCAAGGGCTTCAACCGCATAGCCGCCGACACCGCCGATGCCAAATACAGCAACCTTTGAATCATGCAGACGTGTCATGCCGTCTTTGCCAAAAATTAACTCTGTTCTCGAAAACTGATTTAACATCAAATTAACCACCCAGTTATTTCCCTGATTTCATGAGTTTATTTGTTGCTTCAACCAAAACATCAACAAACCGCTCAACTTCACTTTTTGTACTGTACCTGGAAAAACTCACCCTTAAAGCACCGTCAATGACCTCGCTGCGAAGCTTCATCGCTTCAAGGACACGGCTACGCGCACCTTTTTTGCAAGCAGTGCCGCGCGAGACATAAATACCCTTGCCATCAAGGTAATTCATAAGCACCTCTCCCTTATAACCCGGGAGCGATAAACAAAGCAAAAACGGAGAACTACCTTCTCCGATGATAACCGTATCGGTCAGTGCTGATTTTACTAAGCGGGCGGCGTACTCACGCAGCTCTTTGATTCTCGTAAAAGTATCGGAAAAATCCGCCATACCAATCCTGACAGCTTCGCCAAAGCCAACGGCAGCAGGAAGTGCTTCCGTACCTGCACGTTTGCCGCCCTCATGCGAGCCGCCCAAAAGAAGCGGGGAGAGCCTAACTCTGTCAGAAAAGTATAGCGCACCCACGCCTTTTGGTCCGTGAAGCTTATGAGAACTGACAGCAATAAGGTCAGCTCCGAGTGATGAAACAGAAAATGGAATCTTACATAGCCCCTGTACCGCATCGGTGTGTAAAAGTGTTTCGAGGTTTCGGCGTTTGATTTCGCATGAATACTCCTTAATAGGGTTTAACGTGCCGACTTCGTTGTTTACCAGCATAACAGATGCAAAAACCGTATCGTCACGGAGCGCGGCGGCAAAAGCTTCTGCCGTAATCAGTCCGTTTTCATCAGGCAGAAGATAGGAGACTTCAAAGCCTGATTTCTCAAGTTTTTTTATTGGCTCCAAAACTGCACTGTGTTCAATTGCCGATGTGATAATGTGCTTTCCGCGATGTGAGAGCCTTTCAGCCGTGCCAAGTATGGCGAGATTGTTTGCTTCTGTACCGCCTGATGTGAATAGCACATTTTTCGTTTTTGTACCCAGTGCATCGGAAATATTTTTTCGCGATCGGTCAAGCGCACTTAACGCCCTGCGCCCTTGCTCATGCATGGAAGAAGGGTTCCCGTAATCCTCCCGCATAACACGGAGCATAGCTTCCAGCGCTTCTTCACACACCGCAGTAGATGCTGCATTGTCAAAATAAATAGTTTTATTCATGAGTTACAGTATATCAGAAATTTTTTGTCTGTAAATAGGGAGTTGATATACCTTGTATTTCCACGTGATACACCTTGTATTTTCATGCATATTGTGTTAATATTAACATCGCAAGACCGCACAAATATGTCTTCGGCATTGCAATCTACAAGAGGGAGTGAAATTATGCCTTCACAAGATCTATTAAGGGAGATGTTAAATGTAATGGACACATCGACACAAGGCGCATCCGAAAGTAGAATAGAAAATCTCGCACTGAGAATTTTCGATATTAATGACAATATTCAGTATAACATGAATGTAGTAGAAACGATTTCCTTCTTGCTGTCCGAGAAAGGGCGCGATATTTTAGCGGTAACATCAAAAATCAGTGGAGCGGAGCTTACCCTCACTTTAGAAAACGCAGGTGAGTACGAAAGCATAGTAAGCTCCATAGAAATGAAATTTGCTAAACTTGCCGATGCCATTCGGAAAGATATGAGCAAGATAGAGGCAATTTCAAACCTGCTTTCAGGTGAGGGACTTGCTTCCGCAGAGGAAGCCCCTCCGGATGAATCGGCATCAATGTCTGATGAAGTAGCAGATTTTGCATCTCAGCTACTACCACCCGATGATGGAGCAGACCTTGTACCTCCGGAGCTACCGGCTGAAGATGGAGCAGACTTTGTACCTCCAGAACTACCGGCTGAAGATGGAGCAGACTTTGTACCTCCACCGCTACCACCTGACGATGAAGCAGAGTTTGTACCTCCGCCTTTACCACCTGATGCGGCATAGGACACTGCCACGTTGAAGGTGGAATTAGTGCAAAGAGAGGTCTGATTCATATGGCTGAGCAAAAGCAAAACTGCTATCTGGGTATAAATGGCAAACAACACGGGCCCATATCAGAAGCAGAAGTTCAAAGAATGTACGATAATGGAGAAATCACGGGAAAAACAAAATTCATTTGTTCCGGTATGACCGCATGGGTCAACCTATCTGACATGGAGAATTTCTTCCCGCCTTTGCCGCCGCAAGAACCGACACAACCACCGCGAGAAGGCGTTTTACAAGCAAATCAATCACCCTCCGCAAGCAGTCAAACGGAGTTTACGGAAGATACTTCAGACCCTGCGGTGTCGGATGATGAGAAAAATAAAAAAGGCAATGCTCTCGGCAATATAAAGGAAAAGGTCTCCGCTATTTTTAGTAATGCCCGTCAAAAACAGCAAGAAAAAGCTGCGGAGAAAAAGGAAAAACCCAAAAAAGAAAAACCGATAAAAGAAGCAAAGCCGAAGAAGGAGAAACCTCCGAAAAAGGGAAAAGCTAAAGAAGAAACTGCGGAAGAAACAGATGCAGAAGCAGCACCGGAAACAGAAGAAGAAACTGCGAAGGCAAAAGCACCGCAGGAAGAAACGACAGAGTCAGATACTGAAACAGTAGTGACTTTAGGCGATGAGCTGGATTTAGAGATAGCGGGACTGGAAGCAGCGGGACCGGAAGCTGCGGAAGAAGAAAATCCCAAAAAAGGCAAACCCAAAAAGGCAAAAAAAGAAACTAAGGAAGGAGAAGCTCCAAAAAAGAGAAAACTACTTTTAATAATTATCGGTGCGATAGTGCTTGTTTTGCTTGCAGCAGCCGTGGTTTTGTTATTTGACCCCCTCGGCTTCGGTCTTTTCGGCGGCGGTTTGCTCACTGCTAATTCAGCAGCTGATGATGTCTTTGTCGTGCAGGGAGATGCTTCCGGTCTAGATATAGATTCGGAAAATTTTGATGATGACAGTATGCCGGAAGATGCAAGCACAGAAAACAATGATGGCGATAGTAATGACGATAGCAATGACGTTAGTGCCATTAATGGAGATATTGACACTTCCAATACATCAGAGTCGGGTGACGAGACAGTTTCGGATGAGGCAGATTCGGACGAGACAGCTTCGGATGTAACAGGGGATGAAGACATAGATTACGCAGTAAATAGAATTCGCGAAGAAATAATCCAGGCAATACATGTAGGTGATACACTGTTAGAAGTTGAGCGTTATTTAACAAGGAGGTCAGACCGGATAACAGGTGGTGTTGTCGGGGACTTTACAAAGATTGACGGAGTGATTTTAACTATCCGTGTGGGCTTGGATTTCTTTTGGTCAGTTGATGAGTTCATTGAGCATCTAAATGACGATAGCGTAAGATTAATATACTCAATGGACTGGTATATCGATGTTGACAGTTTTATCTACAATGTAAGAGTTTCCACCTTAGATGACTTACACATCAATTCCGTTTCAGTGGAGTTTATTCATGCCGAAGACATTGAATCGGGCATAATTGACGACCCGTTTGATGATAGCGGCATTGAAACAGGTACAGGCATATTCACAGGAACACCTTTCGGTCTGGAAGGGCTTAACCCACAATTTTGGACGTGAAGCAAGGGGAAGCAAAAATGAGATTCGCCACAACTACGCTTGGTTGTAAAGTAAATCAATGCGACACCCGTACTTTAGACAAAGCACTTGTAAGGCGCGGTCACGAGCATGTGTCGCTTGGCGACGGCTGTAACCTTTGCGTAGTGAATACATGCTCAGTGACTGCGGAGAGCGCAAGAAAATCAAGGCAGACGATTCGGCGCATAAAGAAGTTGGAGCCGTCTGCGCTTATAGTCGTGTGCGGTTGCTACTCGCAACTTCAGCCCGATGAAGTGAAGGTGCTGGGTGTTGATTTTGTGAGTGGAACAGGAGATAAGGAAAAACTTGCTCTGGAGATAGAGCAACTTGTCAGACAGGGAGACGGTTCCCCTGTCCTGCAAACCGATGAAGTCAATATACAATTTCCGCACAAGACAGAGGAACCGTCCCCCTGTCCGACTCGCACACGCGCTTTCCTTAAAATCCAAGACGGCTGTGACAACTACTGCGCGTATTGCCTAATTCCTTACGCCAGAGGTGCATCGCGCTCAGAACCCATTGAGCGCATAATGGCGGAAGTTAAGGAATTCAAAGAACAAGGCTATAACGAAATAGTTATAACAGGCATAGAGATTTCTTCATATGGGAAAGACTTAGTGAAGCAGGGGGACGGGGGTGGTGCTTCAAAGGAAGCACCACCCCCGTTTACGAAATGTTCGGCTCAATACATGTTTTCAGAGCGGGTACAATAGGTACGCTCAAAGAGAAAAAAGCATATGGTTTAACAAAAAAATATCTGGAAGTTGTCGGAAAAACTGCGACAAAAGCAGAGGAAAACAGGCTGCTCAGTGGTTTGGTGGGAGTTAAGGTTACGACAGGTCAGCACCCCGGTGGGTTAATTGTTATTCCTCAGGACATGGAAGTGTCTGACTTTTGCCCCGCTCAATATCCCGCTAATGATAAAGAAAAAGGCGTGACAACGCTGCACTTTGATTATAAGGTTTTGGAAGATAACCTCATAAAGTTGGATGTTTTGGGGCATGATAACCCGACAATGCTCAAAATGCTTGAAAACATGACAGGCGTAAACGCAGATGATATAAGGCTCGATGACCCTGATACTATGGCTCTTTTTACATCCCCTGCCGTTATGGGATTACCCG
>WQTE01000098.1 GCA_009786445.1 Oscillospiraceae bacterium
GCTTTTCTGTCTGCAACATCATCTTTAACTGACGGTTTGCCTTCAACAAACCTCTTGTTACCATCTTTAAGTGCTTGGAGCGCCAGATTTGCATCAGTTACNGGAGTAAGTAAAGTTTCACGCATAATTGTTCCTCGCTTTCNTAAATNTTATTTTGTTTATTACAATCGGTATCTCATTTAGGCACCTATTCTGACCTCATAACGAACCTCTCATTAAGCAATGAATTTTTATTAAGACACCAAATGCATTCTATGCGTGTGATAATGACACTCGCTAAGGATAATAAGGGGTATAAGGCTGTGCTACAAACGCCGGGAACAGTGGCATCTCTCCGATTATTAAGAAGTTCACAATTCCCATAACGAGAGCTATAAGCAGTACTATGGGCATTAGTTTCTTCAGGATTGTGGATTCCACACCTTTTTGGTCTGAGGCGAGAGCGCCCATTAGTATGAGTGTCGGCCCAATGCTGACTGCAACACCAGCCATCATGGTCTGAAGACCGGTCATTGTAGAGTAGTTAAAGCCGTACTGCTGGTATGCCACAGTATGCTGGAATGCTCCGAACAGTACATTGGCGTTTGTGTTGTTGCCCGTGAGGAACGAACTGAGAACGGCAATAAACGGAGCAAACAAAGGATAGAATTGCTGAGTTGCATCTGCTGTTGCATGAGCTAGCCTATAAGTCATGCCTGAGTCCATCATGATAAGCGACATAGTGCCCAGTGCAACGAGCGCAAGTGTGGCGGGTATTCCTTTTTTCACCGTTTCCTGCACAGCGCCTTTAAACACTTTGCCATCCCAGGCTCCTGCCGCCTTGTACACAAATATCGCTGTTATTACACCGGCAAGAAGCAAAAATGACGGATGTCTGAAAACTCGTATGGGGTTATAATTTGTTTCTGCTTGAACCACGTGCGGCTCGGCATCCGCAGGTGCAAATTCAGGCAATGTTGTTTCAATTCCCGGAAAGCTCGGACTGTAACTTACCGCAGGATTACGGTAAACAAAATCCGGAATAAATTGGAAGGCCAATGCCAGAACTACAATCATTATGTATGGAAGTGCAGCCTGAAAGATGTTTAGTTTTTCGCCTCGGTACAGGCTTTTCTTTTCAGTGTTTTCTTCTTTGGAGCGTGACCTGATTTTGTACATAAAGAACAATGTTACAAGACCGAGAAGTGCCGGCAGGATGCTGGCTATCGGATATGCCTCTGCGAAGAAGATGATAACAAACGCAGAACCGGCGACAACAGCTGACACGCATACGACATATAAGAAGCCTTTTTTGATGCCTTTAAATCCATCGTATACAAAACACACAGCAAGACCGGTGAGGAAAATACCGATTACTTTAAAAACCCATGCGGCGTGTGCCAGTTCATCTAGCGGTACCCCTGTGATGCCTTGAATAACAAAGTAGGCTGCACCGAGATTGCCAAATGTAACCGCCCATGAATGACCGATGAGAGCACCGGCAAGAGCCTTTACTCCGGGATAGCCGAGGGCAATTAGTATCGGCGTAACGACAACGGCAGGAACACCGAAGCCCGACATACCTTGCAAAAGTCCTGTAAACATCCACGCCAGGAGTAGAAATGCCACAAATTTGTCGCCGATAAAGCTCTTTAGATTCTCGTTTATAACTTCAAGAGCCTTGAAGTCGCGTACCATATGGTACAGCAAAATAGCAAACCATACGATTAATGATACAAACAAGGCGAGCCATAGAGCCTTTCCGACGGCTATGTGAAGCCCAAATATATCCATCCCGTAGACTGTTAAAGCGATGTATAGTGCAAGTACCAGTGAAATTGTAGCTGACTTAACCACGGAAAACTTAATAAAAATCAAGCAAACCAGCAGACATATTATCGGCACTGCTGCCAAAAGAGTCATCCACCACATATACTTATATCTCCTTTATTTTTTTATTATTTTGATAAGAATTGGTATCAATTACATCATATTGTGACAAAATTGTCAAGGAATTCTTAATGTATTTTGAACAAATTTTATAAATATTTTGAACTTCAACGTATAAAGCCGACGAAAACTAATACAACCGCAAAGAAAATGCCTAGTGAAGCGCATATTTCCCTAAAACCTAAATCCATATCCCGGATGCGGGTGAACAGTTTCGCATCTTTGGGAATGTACTTTGTTAGAGCCATGCCCAAAGCAAGGCTTAACGCGAAGATACCCACTTTTTCCAGATAGCTTAATGCTTCAATATGCACTTCCAAATTAAAAACGAAGTTCTTAAATTGTTCGCCAAAAATCCCCAGTATGAAGCTAGCTACACCAAAAAACATAATTGCCGTCATCTTGCACCAGTCTGTATGTATTTTTCTGATTGTGCCCTCCTCGGGCTTTCCAAAAAAGATAGTTGCATATTTCAAGAAAATCAGGATGGTGCCAAGGTTCAGTAAAATAATTGCCCATTCCAGAAGTCCAGAGACTTCCCGCATCATGAAATATTTTGACACGGATCCGTTAAAAAATGGTGCACCCATGATTCCCATTATAGCGAGCGCTGTGGCTATAGCTGCCGGTTTATGCGTGTGCCATAGGCCTCTGATTTTATCTATATCCATTGTGCCATAGAGCTTTATTATCACCCCTGCACCCATAAACAAAGCCGATTTTAGTAACGCATGGTTTACCACATGGAAGAGCGACCCGTAATAGGCATAGTAGTAGGTGTAGTCCATATTTAGCCCAACCATAATCAGACCGATTTGGGCTATGGTGCTGTACGCAAGAATCAGCCTTATGTTTTTTTGCGACAATGCCAGTATAACGCCCACAAGACCGGTAATGATACCGATAATCAGGAAAAAGTCCCTTGCCGCAAAGTCTCCGAACACATTTTGGAAGCGAATGAATATGTAGATTCCTGATTTTATGTGAAGTCCCGAGACAATTGCCGTGATGGACGTGGGCGAACCGGGCATGGAGTTGACTTTGGGTTGCCACGTAAGAAGCGGCAGGAGCGAACATTTTGATGCGGCAGCAGTCATTATCAGGGCATAAGGAAGTGCAACGGAGCTTTGATCCATACCCGCTATCGCGACTGCCACCCCATCCATGTCGAGGGTTCCGGTGAGCATATAGATATAGCCTATACCGAACAGGAAAAACTGCATAACGACAATGTTAACCATCAAAAAGAGAAGACCTGCATACATATTGCGCCTCAGCCTGTTGTACATCAGGAGAATAGTGACAACGACAGTACTGACCTCCACCAGTACAAAGATGTTGAAGAAATCCCTCGATAAAAATAGTCCAATCAGCGATGCTTCCAGCAAAAATAACAGGAACCAGAATGTGCGTGTGTTGTCTGAATTTATGCAGTATAATGTTACAACCATGACAATTACGGTACTCAGCAAAATAAAGACGGCAGCGAGATTGTCTGCACGCAAAATTATACCGAGAAACCCGTCATAGCCGCCTATCTGAGTGTATACAGTTTCTGTTCGGCTCAACATAAACAGATAAAACGCAAATCCTGTGAGTGCTGTCTGAAAAGCCATGGCAATAATCCGGGCAGACCTTGCACCCGAGAAAACAAACAGAAACACGGCTATTACAACTGGTATGATGACAAAAAAAGTCAGCATGGTATCGCTCCTTGGATATTAGATGTCGTTATTACGCTGAACGGCTTCCTCTCGGGCACACTGTGCGAGGGCTTTCCATTCGACTGTCTTATGCCTGCGAAACAGGGTATTGAGCATTGTTATACAAATTGCGGTGACGGAGATTCCTATGATTATTGCCGTCAGCATGAGAGCTTGCGGAAACGGGTCAGCTATATAGGTCATATCGTAGAGCAGGGCAGGGTCGTTGATGATTGGAGGTATTTGCCCGAATCTCGAACTGAGAAAAATCCAGAACATTATCACCGCAGTCTGCATCAGGAGTATAAATATTATTGATTTTATAATGTTACGGCTTGTGAGCAGACCGAACACGCTTATGAAAAAAAGGATTATTGCAAAAACATCGGGAAACAGGTTCATCACGCCACTACCTCCTCTCGCCGCTCAATTGCAACAAAGCGATAGAACAATATGGTAAATCCGCATGCCACCTTAAGCCCTATCATGATGTTCATGGCAATTAGGTATGCATCTTGGAAGAGCACTGAAAACTCTCCGGGAATCAGTGCCCCTGTACCCAGAAATACAGCTATGACTGCAACAACAATGATGTTGATAAACACAAGTTCCTCAAGTTTTATTATTTTTTTTATGGGTATATCGTAAATGCCGTATATCAGGTAGCGGCAGATGAAGAAGCTGGCTATGACGAGCCCTCCTTGGAATCCGCCTCCGGCAGAGATGTGTCCGTTCATTATAACATAGGTGCCGAAAACCAGAATAATTGGGCAGATTATACGTAAGGTGAATATTGCCATTGAATAGTTTTCAATTTCGCTGTGATGCCCGTCGGCTACGGATTCTTCCGACGACCAAGACATATGTGACACCGCAACTACAGCTACAACCAGTATGAGTGCTTCAAACAGTGTATCATAGACCCGATATCCCAAGTATATGGCAGTGACGGCATTTTGACCGCCCACACTTGTCATAAACCCGCTCAAATACTGGTATTTCAGATATGTGCTCACCATTTCTCCGGGTATGAAATAGATGAAGAGCCCCAGCATAGCCGAACAGAAAATAAGCGGAGGAAGAAATCTCTTTGCCCACTTGCCCAGTTTGAGTTTCTTTGGGTGCTCGGCTGCATAGGCGGCAATACCGCCCCTATGGCTGTAATATTTTTCAACGCATACTATAAATAATATGGTTGAAAATGCCGATATTCCTATTTCGGCAAGCGCAACATCGGGCGCCCCCATCAGCATATAGCATGCCGCTGTTATGAGAGAGAATATTCCGAAGTATATGAATATGCGGTAAATCTTATGCTCAACAATAATGAGCATAGAGCATATTATCCATAAAATCAGCAAAACGTATAGCATATTATCCCTCGTGCTCGTTTGAGCTTTCTTCGTTTAGTTTCTCACTATCTTGTAGTGAGTCGCCTTCCTCTGCGAGAGTTCCTTCGAGTCCATAACCGGACTCCTGTGCGGCGGAGGCGACTATATGAGCCACCAGCGGGTTTAAAACCAAAATTACAACTATGATTAGCGCAACTTTTCCTGTAAAAAAGCTTATGCCGTGCCTAAGAGCCACACCGATAAGAATCGTGAGCAGCCCAACAGTGTCTATTTTCGAGGCTATCAGAATTCGAGGATAGAAATCCTTGAACCTAAACAGGCCCACTGCACCAAATACCATGAAAAATGCGCCTATGCCTATGAGTATGTTCCCTGCGATTTCTAAAATAAAATGAATATTAATGACCTCTCACCTCTTTCCTCTACGCTTGCCCAACCTCTGTTTTGAGAGGAACAGGGCTATAAATATTGTGCCTATGAAACTGGATAACGAATAGAGCAGAGCAAAATCCAGCAGGAAAGCTTCATCCTGCAGTGAAGCAAAAATAACAATAATGACGATGATTTTCGTTGCAATCAGGTTCAGAGCAAGCAGTCTGTCCCAAATAGTGGGTCCTTTGACACCGCGTATCATATATAAAATCATCAAAAACAGCAATACCCACAATACGTACATTTTTTATGCATCCTTTTCTGCTTTTAACAGCCGTTTCTCAAGGCCGCCTTTAAGAATCTCTCCGGCAGTTTCCGAATCACCCGGGGTATCCTTACCACGTATCCACAGGAGAGTAAGATTTTCGTTTTCAAGGCTCAATAGTATACTTCCCGGTGTAAGGGTTATTGAGTCGGCAAGCATAACCCGCAGAGCCTCATTTTTGAGCTGGGTCTTAACGGTAACAATGTCCACAACGGAGCCTGTTAGGATTATTTTTATCACTGTAAAACCTGCCACGTAGATTTGCCCTATGAGGTAAAACGGGTATGTTGCCAGTTTACGAAAGCTGACGTTGTCAATGACTTGCAGCGGTAAGAATTTTTTTGAAAAGAGCATGACTATTACACCTGTCACCACGCCCATTGCAACAGACATTAAAGATAGCTCTTCCATTAGCAGAATCCACACTACAGTAAGCACCAGCACAATAAATATCGAGCGTCTTCCCATTCTTCCCATTTATGCACCTCAAAATATCATATTTACGGACGATTTTATACCATATTTTGCCTTTCGTCAATTGAAACTTTGCTATTTTCATCTGCAAGTAAAACGCAAACTTATGCTGCCTTTTTTATTTGATAGTTTCTTCACATAATCTTTAAATTTTACCGCCTATATAACTGTTGACAAACGTATATACAAGGTGTAGTATGAGGTTAATATGCTGGAATTTGAGTGGCTTAAACGACCGAATTTTGGCATTATTCTCTATAATAGTTCTACCTCAGTATCTTGCTCATAGGTCACTACGCAAAATAATAGAATTGGAGGACTTTTCAATGTTAAAGAACATGAAAGTACGCAGCAAAATTATTTTCTCGGTAGGCTTTGTGTTGGTAGCTCTCGTTGCAGTGATTATGGTGTTCGTTCTCGTGCAAGTTGACAGCCTTACACACCGAATGTCATATGAGCGAGTTGAAGGTATGGCAGGTGCTGCGGAATCGAAACTTGCCGATTTTCAGGAAACGACAAGACTTGTGGCTCTGGCTGTCGCCAACGACTATAGCATAACTGATAACTTACTTGCGTGGAACGCAGATGAAGACAGGACAACTGCCAGAGATAATATTATAGCAGCTCTGCGTGATGCTGCCGTAGAGTATGGTGTTGACAGCTTTGTCGTGCGTGACTTTGAAGGGCGGGTTGTTGTGCGAATGCATGCGCTTGACAACTATAACGACATTGACGGTACTCCTGCCGGAATTGCAGCACTTGAAGGTAGAATAACGTCTTCATATTCTTCTACAGCAACTATGCCGCTCGGATTAAACACTACTGTTCCGATAAGGCGCGGAGGTGAGATAATAGGTACGATGACTCCGCTGTTTTTCCTTCATACCGACAGATTTGTGGATAATTTTGCCTCTATTTTCAATGCAGAAGTAACGGTTTTTGGCGGTGAGAATGCAAATACTCGTGTCGCCACTACAATCATACAGGACGGTCAGCGTGTTATCGGAACCGACTTGACAAACGAAGTAATCCTAAACACCGTTGTAAACCAAGGAATTCATTACATTGGAGACCTTGATTTATTTGGAGTCCCTCACACTGCGGTCTATTATCCGTTGAAGGGTGCGGGAGACAATGTGGTCGGTATGTTGTTTGTCGGCTTTTCCAATGCGCAAACCGTTGCCGGCACAAACACTTTGATTTTCACCCTGCTTATCCTTGGTCTGGTGGGTATTGCTATTGCAGTTTTGGTTGTGTTGTTTATCGCAAACATGATTAGCAAGCCGCTTATTGTTCTGACAAGCTTTATGAAAAACGCCGCAAAAACGGGCGACATTTCACTACGTGCGGAAGATGCTACGCTCATTGAGAGCATTTCTAAAAATAAAGATGAACTCGGCCAATGTATCGGCGCAACCGCTGAGTTTTTGGGTACTATCAATAAAGAAATGGATATGCTTGAAAAAATTGCAGACGGTGACTTGACCATTGAGCCCTTTGTTTTATCCGAAAAAGATAAAATCGGCAAAGCACTTTCTAAGGTCACGGACAATCTTAACGATATGTTCACCGAGATACATAACGCTTCGGGGCAAGTCTCCACGGGCTCAAAACAAATCGCCGACGGCGCACAAGTGCTTGCACAGGGAAGCACCGAACAGGCTTCTTCCATGCAACAGCTCAGTGCATCTATCGCAGATATCGCCAAGAAAACAAAGGACAACGCCGGTATCGCCGGAAGGACTGCTCAAATGTCTGCCACAATCAGAGAAAGTGCGGAAAAGGGCAGCCGCCAGATGGACGAAATGATTACTGCCGTTAGCGAGATAAACGATGCCAGCAAAAGTATCAGCCACATTATAAAAACAATCGACGACATTGCATTTCAAACAAATATTCTCGCACTCAACGCTGCCGTCGAAGCTGCACGCGCAGGTCAGCACGGTAAAGGTTTTGCGGTCGTTGCAGAGGAAGTGCGAAACCTCGCATCTAAGAGTGCCGAGGCCGCTAAGGACACAGGCACAATGATTCAAAACTCCATGGAGAAAGCGGAGCTGGGTTCACGCATAGCCGGTGAAACCGCAGAGAGCCTGTCCGAGATTGTCTCCGGTATCAGTGAGTCGAGCAAGCTCATAACGGAAATCGCAGAGGCATCGGAAGCACAGTCACAGGGCATTGACCAAGTCAATGTAGGCATTGACCAAGTTGCGCAAGTCGTCCAGCAAAACAGCGCAACGGCAGAAGAAAGCGCGGCAGCCAGTGAGGAAATGAATGGTCAAAGTCTGGTGCTTGAGGAGCTAATATCTCGCTTTAAGCTCAAAGGAGAAAGCGGTGGGGGTATGAGAAGCCTACCATCAAAAGGAGCAAGCAAACCAGTACCCTTTGACGGCGCCATCGGCTCCGATATGGGGTTCGGAAAGTATTGATGTAGTTTGGGTTGAATAGTAGAAGGCAGGTCGGCTTTGGGCTGACCTGCCTTTTTGAAGCGCGGGGGACGGGGGTTGCTGCTTCACTCTTGTGGAAGCGAGGGGACGGGGGTGTTTCTTTATTTTTCGTGCCGGAAATACACCCTATAGGGTGTAGCGGTAGAAAAATATTCGTGTTAAATTATACACTAAAGATCTATAACATACGCAATATTTTGATTATTGCATGGGCTGAACACTGCATACGGAGGGCATAGACTATTATGGATATAATTATTGACGAAGAATTTAAGAAACTGCTTCCGCCACTTGATAGAGAAACTTTTGCATGGCTTGAGGGGAATATGCTCACTTATGGTTGCCAAAACCCGTTGGTGCTGTGGGAGGGCATTTTGATTGACGGGCACAATCGCTGGGAGATTATAAATAAGCATGGCTTGAAGTACAACACAATAAGTATGGAGTTTGATTCTCGCGATGATGTAATTATCTGGATTATCGAGACACAGGTGTCAAGGCGCAAT
>WQTE01000099.1 GCA_009786445.1 Oscillospiraceae bacterium
GTGGATAATTTATTCCGCTTTTTTGCGAGCCAGAGAGCATTGCGCCACTGTTCTCGCAAAAAAGACTCCACAAATCATCCACTTTTGGCTTGGTCTGTACTCCTGTGTACAGTAACCACAAAAGGTTTACAAAAAGTTGGTTGACAACCATACGATACTGTAGTAAAAACAAGATGTAGCTATGATTATTGTAGGGCGTATGGGGAGGTTTCATATGAAAAAGGCAGTTATAGTGTTATCCGTGGTTGCGGGAGTGGCGGTTATTTCATTAGTTGCAGTGATTGCTTTCACGCTGGGGGCGCGAAGTTTGCCCACTCCGCCGCAAATGGTAGTACAAGATCAGAGCAACCAGAGCTCCGGAGAACCGGCAGCCCCGGTTGCGCCGGTTGCGCCGCAAGACAATGACAGCCAAAGCAGTGATGAGGCGGGCAACCAAGTCAGTGAAGCTCAGAGCGGCGGACGGGGAAGCAGACCTGTTAACCCTGCTATTTCACTGCAACGAGCCATTGAAATTGCAGAGGAAGACCTTGCCGAGCGTGGAATTAACGCCACTTTTCACACTGATTCCGGCATGGATTGGGAAAGAAGACAATGGGTTTGGGAGCTTGAGTTCAGAGTGGCAGATGCTCAGAGAGGTAGGCACGTCATTGAGTATTACATCAACGTGGATACAGGAGAAATTGTGAAATTTGAATGGGATGATTAGGAGCTATATTTTATTACTCCAGTAATCCCAGCATCTTCGCTTTTATTATGGCCTCCTGTGCGCGTTGCACACCTAAGCGTTTATACACAAGCAGTATATGCGACTTTACGGTTCCGCGCCCCAAGCCAACGGTCTCGGCAATTTCGCTGTATGTCATCCCTTTACTCAGGTGGGACAGCATCGTGAGTTGCTGTTTAGACAGCTTCGGTGCTGTTTCCTCGGTTGATTTCAGGTTATTTTTCTCGCAAATCTCATCAATCAGCCTCTGTGAAAAACGCGCAAGCGGTTTTTCTTTCTCTTTGTGGACTTCCCACAGCAAGGGCAATATCTCTTTGCCTTCATTGATAAACATCTGTGTAAAACCATATGGTTCGGCGATAGCCACAGCTTGCTCGAGTTGCTTTCCCGTGCCGTCTTTTTTTTGAAGTGCAATCGCAGTCAAGATACTGCTTTCTATTTGATCCAACGGTCGGTTATATTCTCTCGCCAGTGTCAGTAAGCGCTCTCCAAACTTAACAGCCGCCGGAAAATCACCCACAGCTATAAAGCAACGCAGTGTTGTAAAGTGCTGGCACATTTGATGTAATGGCAGGCGGCTCAAGCGGCAGGCAAACACCGTAAGCCATTCTTGCGCTGCTTCAACATCTCCCGCTCGAACAGCCAGTTTCGTTTGCAAAGCCTTAAAGTTTGGGTATAAGAAACGTGCTTTGTCCTTGATATAATGCTCCGTCTGCTTCATAATTTTACCCGCATCATTAACCGCACCCATCTCGTAAAGCACCTCTGCCAAAATGGTATACGCACAAAAAACCGCTTCGGGGTGGGTGTCACTTTCACAAAAATTATACGCACTAAGGGAGTGGTGCAAAGCATCAATCAATTGACTGCGCTCGTAACATATCCCTGCAATTAAAGATGGCTTCAGAACTTGCCAATCTTTGCCAATCATTGTGCCGAATGTCTCATTTATCAGTGCCAAACAGCCTGTCTCCATTTCGTAAATTTCCGAAAAATCACGCATCGAGCGGTGAAAGTACGGCAAATTTTGTGTGACCGAACTTGTTCTTACATTGTCATCGACTTCACCCTTCGCGGTTTCACCCGTAGTAGACTCGGGCATTTGCGAAAATACTTCGGCGATTTGCATACAGATATTCTTAAGAGATATGCGGAAATCAAGACCGGACATAAAAAAGTATGTCGCCAGAAATTCCGGATATTGCGTAAGCATTACCTCATATTTTTGATACAAAATATCCTGATAGAGCAAAAATTTTGCGCAGTCGCCAAGTAGGTACGCCACATATGAGCAGTGAATAATAAGAAATGGTTCTTTTTCTATAAACTCAAGAGGCATGCTCAGGACAAATTGACTGGTGGAGTTGTAATGCGCCTCCAGTGAAGTGCCCTCAGTTTGTTCAGCATAGCTCATTGATGCCTGTTCGCAGCGGACTATGCCCTCATAGTCACCATTTTGATAATAATAATGCACGCCGGTAAAGTACTCTCCCTGCTCATAGTACCAGTTTCCGGTAATATCATTAACTCTCTGCTGTTCTTCTTCACTTAAAACGTCCGCCACGCGCTCGAGCAAAAATTCCCGAAATATGTCATGGAAACGCCAAGTATCCTCTCCGGCAGAAGTCAAAAATGCATTTTCTTTTTTCGCCAGCATCTCCAAGACATCCTGTCCGTTGCATACTCCCGTTAGCCGCTCGCAAAGCTCCGGCGTAACCTCAAGCGGAGCAGCGAGCTTCAAAAGTTGGTTTTTTGTCTCATTATCCCACAGTTTCCATACATGTGTCTCGAGATACTGTGCCAACGTTTGAGGTGTGGTGTTTTCCATAGCTTCATCAATCCCTCCGTCTGAAATCAGCGCAGACAGATACATTGCCCAGCCTCCGGTTGTGGTTTGCAAATCCTTAACTTGAGCATCTGTTAATATGCAATCTTTTTCTTCGCCGAGCCACTGTATTTCTTCTTCGCTAAATAGTAGGTCATCCTGCGTTATGACTTCAAACCTCCCGTTTTCCAAAGCCGCCTCTGCAAGTTGCGATCGCCCGACAAGACAGACACATATATAGCTCGGCAAGCGAGATAAAAGCACGGGGATACGACTTTCAATTTCCTCGTTTGTAATCATATGTACATCGTCAACAAGAAGATAGTGGCGAGTGCGTTTTTCAGGAAGCTGCCCGATAATTTCCAGCAGTTCACCAAATGAAATACCGTATACTTTGCCTGATTTTTTTTCTTCTCCCATAAGCTTTTGCAATATATCTGCCAGCCGCAGATAGAAGACTTCCGGGTCATTGTCCGCCTCACCCAAAACTATTGTGGCTGTTTTCCCCCGCACGGACAAAAGCCATTGTCTGGCAACAGTCGATTTCCCATAACCGCCCGGCGCGGCTATGAAAATGTTATTCGTCGCGGAAATGCGCTTCATCTTTTTGACCAAAGCATCGCGCGGAACTGAATCCGAAATGCTAAATCGGTTATTTTCACTCATAACCTTCACCTCTCACATATTATTGCCGCAATTGTACCTTACCGGGTAGAGGGTGTCAAACATTCTTCCCTCTACCGGGTAGAGCCAACAATTGCAGCAATCGCATAAAACCAATGTAATCAATCTTAATGTGTCGGTAAAATTACTTGTTTCACTATTTACCGCCAACTCTCAGCACATACAGGTCTCCCGCGAGCTCAGCTAAGCGAGCCGAGTTAACTACACGATAGCCGTTCTCCTGTTTTTTCAGCACTCCCTGCTCACATAGTTTGTTCAGTGAGCGAAGCAAATGCCGATAGCTACAGCCCAGCATAAGCGCAACCTCGGTCAACGTCTCACAAAAGTCAACATCCGAAGCTGATTGCATTACGTATGCGGAAAGACGTGTCTCTAAAGGTTGCAGGGTGTTTATAGCTCCGTTGACCGCACGCTGCATGAGCTTTTCTGCAAGCTCCTTCGCCACATGATTTACAAATATAGTGTTGCTTCTGAGAGTTTCCTTGTATAGCCCCAGCGGCAGAGCAATGCACTCGAAGCCGGTAACAACCTGAACAGTCGAGCCATGTGTCATTTTTCCCGTCATAAGCTCAACATCGCCGATAATTCCGTCAGAAATAAAATGGGCAAGCAGCATCTGTTTCCCATCCGATAAACTAATCAGCACTTTAGCCTTGCCTGAAACAACAAAACAGATAAAATCCAGCGGCTCACCCTCACGCGAAAGAAACTCACCATGCGAATACGAAAACCGCATAGCCTTATCCAAAAGCCGACTATCCAGTCCATATCTGCTGAGGAGCTCTCTATCTAAATCGCTCAGCGGCAATTTTTTCATGTTCTCACCCCCAAAAATAATGCACTAAGTATGACATATGTCATACAACTAAGTCAATCTTGTTGTATATAATGCTTTTATTCAGTCGTGCCGTTAGAAGCAGTATACTCGATGTCACGCACAACTGATAGTGTTGACCGTATAGGAGGTGATGTGAATGTTTTATCTGCTTTCACTGCTGATGGGTGTACTGATTTCCGTCATGGTAGCATTTAACGGCGGACTGACGGAGCGTTATGGTTTATATTCGGCAACGGTAATAATTCACATTGTCGGTTTGCTTATAATCACAGCAATTGTGTGGATGAAACGGGAAAAGTTCTTCCCGAAAAGATTTCCGTGGTATCTATACCTCGGTGGCGCAATAGGCGTGCTCACCACAGTCTTTAATAACTTCGCATTTGGGCGTATAAGTGTTTCTGCAATTCTTGCGCTCGGACTGCTCGGGCAAAGCATAACAGGACTTGCCGTTGACCACAATGGTTTATTTGGTATGAAAAAATACCCTCTGACAAAAGATAAACTGCTGGGACTGGCACTAATAATTGCAGGGATAGCATCAATGACAACGAGCTTTGAAGCGGCGGCAGTAATAGTCTCGTTTATCGCAGGGGTCAACATAGTCTTGTCAAGAACGCTGAACGCAAGACTCGCTGACCTCACAAGCGTGAGAGTCAGCTCATTTTATAATTACTTTGTTGGGCTATTTGTGGCAATAATAGCCTTTCTCCTGCTGGGTGGAAACGAATTTGCACCAGGGGGTGCTGTGCCGATTCAAAACTGGTACATATACTTAGGAGGCGCACTGGGGCTTGCCATAGTCCTGCTTGCCAACATATTGGTTGTAAAAGTATCAGCGTTCTACCTTACTTTGTTCGTATTTATCGGACAGGTTTTCTCAGGGGTACTAATAGACATGGCGATAACGCAGACTGTTTCTACAAGAAATATTTTAGGCGGAATCCTTGTAACCGCAGGTTTGTGTGTGAACTTGCTGATTGACAGAAAACGACAAAGCGTAGATGCGTGAGGATATACACTAATACAACCACCATACCATTTGTGGCCTTTTATTGTTTCGATTCGATTATACGCATTTCTTTGGGTATTGTGAGTGGTTTAGCAAACACTCCATTCATGCAGAGATTTACCGTCTTTGTCTTTTAGGCTGAGCCAAGTGTTCTCTCCACCGTAGCGCATAAAAATACCAAGTTCATTCGGCGAAGGAAAAATAATGTCCTCAGTGGTTACACCATTTTGGATTTTGCTGTCATGCTCAGCCCTGAGTGCTTTGCAAAATTTTGCAGAATAGTTGAGAGAACCATCTTTGTTAAGCTGCGGATCCATAGTCAGCTTTGCACCTGACTTTAGCACAAGCTCTTTTCTGCGTAGCCAAAATACGCTTCCCTCACTGCCCCAGTCCGTGAAGAAAAATTCGATCTCGCTAATCTCTTTTCTCCATTTATGTGTATCTTTCATAATGATGCACCTCCGAATTATTTATCACGTCATAGTGAGCATTTAACCATCATTATAGCACAGACTGCTATGATAATGGTACCCCCTACAGCTCTTGTCAAAATTATGAAGTTAAAAGAATTTTATTCTATATGAATTTAGCATGAATTTTGAGTAAACATTTATCAATTGCGAAGATTTATTCATAAAGATATGGTACGTTCCGAGTAGAGTATTTGTGCTTGGAAGTTCATGTGAAAAGAGTAACATGCTTCCACTTATTGAAAGGACAGGTAAGGTATCATGAAAAACAAAAGTTTGAAATTAGCCATTATCCTTCCATCGCTCGCTATACTTATTATCGGAATCGTTGTTATGATTGTCATAGTCGGGACACTCTCCTCAAATGCTACAGGGGAACTTACAGAGCAGTTGCTGCAAGCGCGTGTCAGCGAAAACTCAAATGAATTCAAAGTATTCAATGAAAAAGCCCAAGGTATACTCAACACAATAACACCAATTGTCATGCAGCACAGAGCACAAGCTGCTACCGGAGCGGAAGAAAATGTTCGTGAAGAGGTGGTATCAATCCTGACAGATGTGCTTTTGGCAAGCGATATTATCGTTGGAGCATGGTCTGTTTGGGAGCCAAATGCCTTTGATGGCAGGGATAGTGAATTCGCAGGTACCGAGTTTCACGACGACACGGGACGCTTCGTTCCCTATGTCTTTAAGGATGGGAATAATGTTATTGTGGAAGCTTTGGTTGGCTATGACGACCCGGTTGATGGCGATTTCTACATGGGTGTTCGTAACTCCGGGAGAGCCCATGCCACCGATCCATACATATATAACGTAGCCGGAAGGGACGTAACAATGTTCTCCCTTGCACTGCCCATTTTAGATAATGGCGTTGTTTCCGGTGCTGTCGGGCTTGATATCAACCTAAATGACATCTCACATGTAATGAATGAAGTCACAATATTGGATGATGGTTATTTGTTCTCTCTTTCACCGGGAGGTTATTTTACTACCCACTCAAACTCTGATCTCTTAACGAGGCACTTTACTGAGACTTGGCTGAGTGATTACAGAACACAAATTGAAGAGGTCCTGAGCAATGGTGGAAGTTTTTCCTTGGTAGCATACTCCAGTTTATCAAACATCAACGTCGAGTTTTTAGCTAAAGGTGTACCTATAGGCAACACCGGGCAATATTGGCTTGTTGGTGGAATTGTTCCCGAAACATCGGTCACAGCGGCTTCCACCACCCTTGTGTGGACTATCATTGCTGTTGGTGCCGCACTTGTAGTTATTATGGCAGTTTCTGTATACTTTATAGTAGGTAAGTCGCTGAAAAAACTGCCGATTCTTACAGCTATAGCTGAAGATATATCTATTGGCGGAGTGGATGCCCACGGACTTGATAACGGCACAACTGCTACAAAAAATGAGATAACGCATCTTGAGCGTGCTTTCGTCAAAATGGCGGAAGGCATAAAAACGCAGGCAGAGGTCATGTCCAAAATCGCCGACGGAGACTATTCAGTATCTGTAGAGAGCCGCTCAAATCATGATGTTATGAATCAGGCAATCAGCAAAATGCTCGAGAGCACAAACGACACATTAAATCAAATAAGCACTGCTACCGAACAAGTAACCACAGGTTCACGGCAAGTCGCGGACGGCGCACAATCACTTGCCCAAGGCTCTACCGAACAGGCTTCTTCCATAGAAGATTTGTCCAGGTCAATAGCTGATATTGCAAAAATGACAAAAGAGAATGCGGACATAGCCGCAAGGACTTCAGCACTCTCCAGCGGAATCAGGGACAACGCTGAAAAAGGTAGTCGGCAGATGGACGAAATGATGAAAGCGGTGGATGAAATTAATGAGTCAAGTAAGAACATCGGCAAGATCATCAAGACGATTGACGATATTGCCTTCCAGACAAACATTCTGGCACTCAACGCTGCCGTAGAAGCTGCAAGGGCAGGGCAACACGGAAAAGGCTTTGCAGTAGTAGCCGAGGAAGTCAGAAATCTTGCATCAAAGAGTGCGGAAGCCGCTAAAGACACAGGAGATATGATTCAGCAGTCAATTGAAAAAGCCGAGCTCGGAAGCAGAATTGCAGGTGAAACTTCGGCAAGCTTAAATGAGATTGTTGCTGGCATAAAGGAATCCACAGAGTTTATAGCGGAGATTGCCAAAGCCTCAGGAGAACAGGCAGAGGGTATAACAAGGGTAAACACCGGTATAGATCAAGTAGGTCAGGTAGTTTCGCAAAACAGCGCAACAGCTCAGGAAAGTGCCGCCTCGTCAGAAGAAATCAGCGGACAGGCAGATATGTTGCAGCAACTCATAGGACACTTCAAGCTGAAAGACAGCGGAAATTCATTCGTGCAAAGTCTGCCGAGTGCACAAATCCCGGGACTTCCGGCACCGATAAATAACAATCACTTCGGAGAAATGGGCAAATACTAAGAATCTCAGCAGTAAAGCTCCGTACATTCAAAGAGGGGCTGTAGCAAAAGACTAGATTTGTCACTGCTAGAGAGCGGAGCGACTGAAGAATCTTTCTCGTAAGGCATTTACTGAGCAATAAGATTCTTCGCTTCGCTCGCAGTGACAAGTTTTTAGTGTTTTGCAAAAGCCCTCTTTGTAGCAAGTTACATCATAACTGAGAAGTTTCCATAATTAAGTTGACAGGAATAGATTAGGCTTGTAGAATTTATCATATCCGAGGCGGTTTGACAAAAATATGTTGTACTAGCCGGCACACCATCTGTTATGTAAAGGAAGAAGAAAAATGAAACAGGTGACTATAGCAAATCTTGAAATTCTGGTTGATGAAGCAGATAAAGTTATCCATATCGAGGAAGCCGCAGACATACCGCAAGGTTTTGAACAGGAGGTAACCGCTCTTTACCCGGGATATAAAGTGTGGTTTATGTACCATAAAGCTACAGCACCGACGGAGCGGCTTCGTGAAATCGCTCTGTTGCTTGATGATTGCATTGATATGCGCCTGCACCCTAGCGAATTTAAGCCTCATGATACCGCTGATGCCTTTAGAGTCATAAGCGAGAGTGACTTTGAAATCTTTTCATCACTACACGATAAAAACAGCGCAGATATGTTCTGGACAAGTCAGCTTATACGGGATAATCTCCCAAAATGGGGTGTTTTCCTGTCACAGCCGAACACACCCACAGCAGGATATGCAATAATTTTCACAAAAATGGCAAACCCAAAAATCGGAGAGGTTTTCTACTTGCAAGCTCACGACCCAGCACAGAGTAGGGCTTTGCTCACAGCCGCTGTTCAGTATGCCTTTGATGTCGGGAATACAGAAATAGTATACATGACAGACAAAGACGAAGCGCCAAAAGGTGCAAACGAACAGGAAACCGCACGATCTTTGGGATTTCGCAAAAAGGGCATCTACCAAGGCTATATGTTGAAGGTAAGTGAGAAACTGAGTCCTCAGGAGATCTTGGCAAACGAAGAAAATCTAATCTGCAATTGTCCTGATACAAAGTGCAAGTGGCACGGAATCTGCAAAGATTGTTTGGCACT
>WQTE01000100.1 GCA_009786445.1 Oscillospiraceae bacterium
CGTGTTTGAAAGCCTATGCGATGTGAAAATGGTCATTTTGCCGTCTGTAATATCACTGAGTGCTCCAAAGACCTCATGCTCTGCCTTCGGGTCAAGATTTGAAGATGGCTCGTCAAGCACCAGCGCAGAGCAGCTGCGGAACAATGCACGTGCAAGAGCAAGCTTCTGATGCTGGCCGCCCGATAGCTCTATGCCATCATCGGAAAAGTATCTCGTTATGTTCGTGTCGATACCTTGACCGCATTTTTCCAATATATCATCCGCACCGGCAGCACGGAGCGCAGCCCTCGCCCTTTGCTCGACTTCATAATCATCGCCGCCGCTGTTGTCAGAATAAGTAAAATTCTCTCTTAGTGTAAAGCTGAAATTCTGCATATCCTGAAAATATACGCTGAAATTCGACCTGAGTGATGCCAGAGTGTATTCACGTATGTCAATCCCGTTTACTTTGATATCACCGCTGTCAGGCTCGTAAAGCCTGAGTATTAATTTTATCAGGGTCGATTTGCCCGACCCGTTGAGACCGACTACCGCCGTTTTTCTGCGCTTATCCAAAAGAAGGCTTATGCCGTCCAGCGCTTTGTTGTTTGTGCCGGGATAGGAAAAGCTCACATCAATGAGCTCAATCGTCTCTATTTCAGCAAGAGCCTTTTCCCCTTTATCCTCAACCTTGTTCTTAAACTCGCTAATACTCTTAAAATTATCTAGCTGCATACGGTTGTCATAAACCTGCATCGCCGATAGTGAAAACAGTGATATTGCTCCCCATAGCTGTGCCGTCAGACCCACAAACAGCGAGTAATCGCCGACAGTGGCATATCCGCCGATAACTCTGAATGCTATGTCGATGCTGATAAGCGCAATCACTATCTCGGGCACGGCTTCCAAGATGCTCACAAACACAGTCCGCTTACGTGATTTCCTGCGCCTTGTTATAAATAGCCCTTTCCAGATACGCCTGTACCTGCTCTTTAATATCTCACCCACATTAAATAACCGGAAATCCTGAGTAAATGCCCTCTCAGACGATATGCCTTGAATATATCCCATCTGCCGCAGTCCGTTTATCTGCTCAAGGCTCAGGATGTATAACGCTTTTGTAAAACCCGCAGCCACAATTGATGCCGGGATTGCTGCGGCTACCAGCGCTATGCCATAAATCATGCTCATCTGCGAGAGCACTGCAAATGCTATTACAAACGATATACCGCTGCTGATTATGCTTATCGTGTTCCATATCACGTTGTTTACTGCATATGAATCCCTGTTTGCTGAGTTGAGCTTGTCGTAATAATCGGGGTTATCAAAATACTCAATGTCTGCTTTGAGCGCGTGTTCCATGATGATTGCGGCTATCTTGGCGTTCATCATATCGTCATGCATTGTACGGCAGTATTGCATGATGTTTTGCGACAAACCTCGCACTATAGCAATCAGGCATAGACCACCGAGCAGAATAACGAGCATATATTCTGTACTTATCTCAACCTCCGCTTGACCTGCAAGCAGGTTTATCACTAATCGCCCGATAAATGCCACCACAATAGCGAGCACAGGTGTCAATATCTCCGTGAATATGCGTGATGCCGTGTAGAACCTTGATGTCTGCCATGACAAGCTAAGACACCATTTCAGTGTCCCAAGAAACTCAGGGAAATGTTCAATTATAAGCTTTATTTTTTTCACAAAAAACCCCTGTCATTCTGAGCAAGGCGAAGAATCTTACCTGCAAAGACCCTTTGCGCCACTCAGGGTGACACCGATTCACCGACAAAATGGCTTTCTATATGCTCAAACACATCCCTCGGCGAGAGCCCTTCATAATGGACTACAAACGCATCGTCGTAACCGCCATGTATGCCATATTTGCACACAGCAACATCAAAGTCAATACTGCCAACGTCAAGGTCAGCCAGTATCACATTTGGTTTGCAGAGTTTTTCAATGAGCCTTATATACTCGCCGTATGAACACTGCGAACTTACAGGTTGAACAAACTCTTGTCGGAAGAAGCCGTCTAAATGCGAAACTGTGCCTTTAGGCAGTACGGTGAGGCAGTAATATTCTTTCTGATGAAAAATAGCCTGCAAGTCTCTCCAAAAACCTAAGCCAGCCGCATTTTGTGACAAATTCTCTATCCCTATGACAACGATATCGTCAATGACATCATGCACGATTGCATCCAGAGTATATCCATATAGCGAAGTCGCAGAAATCCTTTCAGAATTTTCCGCAATCCACGTTTTTACATTATCTGGATTGGCAGTTCCACCGCCTATCGCTTTTACAACCAGTCCTGAGAAATATGCAGTCGCCATGCTAGTGCTGTCTATAGGTTCAGTGCCCTCAACTTTGGGGTTTAGGACTATATCAATCCCATCAAGCGGGTTTTCGATATATGCAAAACCACTTGCCACATACTCACGGGTATAATCATAGCAAACGCCGATGCATTCAGTGAAGCAAGCCGGATATGACAACTCCCTGACGTTGCTCGCACCTGCAATGAGGCAAATACCCGCTTCGCTTATTCGCCTCATCACATCACTAAAAAGCCCCGCATCGCAATACTGTGTTGTCCCCATGCTCAGGTTAATCAGGGATATGCCGTTATCTATGCACCAGCCCAAGGCAGTGAGCAAATCTTTTATATTGCATCTTGACGACTCATCATGTTGTAATAGTATGAAGTGGCTTGCAGTGGTTCCCGAGCCTAATTCAAAATGTCTCAGGCACTCCCCGCCATGTGAGCTGTGCTCCAACAACAGCGATTCATCAAACGCGCAGACTTCCCCATCCTTTACCGCCAGAAAAGCTACAAATCCCGCATATTGTTCATATGCATTTCCATCAAGCGCAGTATCTATTACGACTACATCATAACTCTGCAAAAATCCCCCTCTCCCCCCGTATACTATAGCATTCACCCCGCACGCTCTGCCAAAAATAGCTGGGCACGGTTTTGCATGATTCTTGCCGTCTCCTCTGTTGTCCTTGTTCCGGCGAAAAATTGCGGCAAATCTCTCTCCAAAACTCCAAAAAATAACTCTCCTAACAAATCGTTATTATTTGACTGTGCTGTTGCCAATATTTGACGTATAGTGTCCCCAATTTCCTCAGAGGCAGAATACACGGTAAGAACATTCCCATCCATAAAATGAATCGTCCCTGTCGATAGTTCTATACGGTTTCCGTCATCATCCTCCCCATACCAAGCCGTGGTTATGTTTTCGATAAATTCATCAAGCATATCGGTACGTAATGGGAATATCATGCTTATGCCGTCGTGAGGGAGCATGATATGCCGCAGAAACTCCCAAGCTGCATCAGGATGCTCCGTTGCAGCATTTATACCGAGTGGTGCACTCCACGGAAAAACAAGGTGCACTCCGCCGCTGCTAGTCGGAAATCCGATAGGTACAAAGTCCTCTACTATTAAATAAAGGTCACGGTACATACCAACAGACCCTGCGATTACCCTCATTATAAATTGCTCGCCGCGTGCCAGTCTAAAAAAGGATTCCGGCATTCGTTCACTCGGCAATAAATCATTTGCATATTTGCCAAGATTCAGTATATTTATGAAATTCTCGCTGTCAAAGTTTGCTTCATGCGTAGTCAAGCAGATGAATGCATCAGGGTCGGCTCGGAGCATATCCCATATAATAAAGTAACTTGTAAATGCAGTTCCCAGCGGATATTCCATGTAGAGGTTATCTTCAAGCACCTCAAGAAATCTCTCCACTGTCCACGACTCTATCCCCATATCTCCAAGAACCCTTGCCGTGCTGAACATAGTGTCAACAATAAACTCGTTAGCCACCATATGCAAAGCACCGCAAGAACTTTCCAAAGAAGCGAGAAAGCTCGGAACGAAATCATCAATGCTTAACTCTCTGTCTGCGAGGATAAAAGGGTGCAGGTCAAGCAGCAACCCCGCATCAGCCACAGCACCCCATGCCCTATAAACTATATCAGGTCCGCCGCCCGTCATAAGTTCAATTTGGAGGCGTGAATACAATCCCTCATGCTGATAGCCGGGCAATCCGGTTGGATTGTATTCCTCTATTACAATCTCATGCGTACTGCTTGCGATATTAAACCTCATCACTGCCTGATGTATATTTTCCGCTATGTCAATGCCGCCCAAGGTGAGTATAATGCGCCCGTCCAGCACCTCCCTCTCCGCAGGCGTTAAGATATATAGGTTTACATCCTGACGTTCGTTTTCGTTATCCCAAAATAGGCTCAGCACATAAATACACCCGTCATCAAAAAAGCCAATATTGCTTGCCCTATGAATCCCCGATTCAGCAAAGTTCAATACGGTCGTGAACTCACCATGCTCCGAGCTGTAACCAAACAGATAGTTATCATCGCTCATCATCAGGTCAAACGGGCTTGCCCTGCATGCTTCAAAAACCGAAAAAATAACAGTGCTTGTAGTTGTGAGGGTTTCACCCCATGTGCCTTCTGTAAGACTGATTATCGTGAACAAAGTGCCAGCACCTAAAAACTCACGCAAAGCAATACGCCCGTCACCAATGTATGCTAAGGAGTTGCGGAAGAAAGTGGAATCACTATACAGCATCGCAACTTCATCAGATTCTATGTCTATAATGTGTATTGTTGACCTATAACGGCGCATTTCCAAGTGGCTAACGAGCAGCACGACATGGCTATCGGTAAAAATCACCTGCTCGACACTTATTGTCCTCGCCTCATAGTCTAAAAGATTCTCAAAATATCTTCGGGAAAGCTCATTGCCTTCTATATCATATTCGGCATAAAAGGCTGTGATTGAGGATTCATGCTCATCGTCTATATGCTCTACCGCAAAAATTCCTACGTCCCCGCTGTCCGTAACAGTTATACCCACAACCTCCGTGCCGGGGGTAAACGGGAGCTCCATATGCCATGCATCTCCCGTATCGACATCATGGCTTGCTATAGTGGTTGTTATGTAGGGAAAATCCCTAATGTCAATATAATAGTAAAATATCGTCCTCTCATGATTTATTGAACCCTGCACTAATCTCCCCGCCGGGATAGCCAGATGGATGCGCTCAGAAAGATAGATATGCGTTTCAATCCCATAAACAGCAAATTTTGCGACCTCGGCAGAGGAATGCCCAACAGCGGCAGTCTCTTCATCTTCATACTGTGAACATGCAGATAATAATAAAATGAATATTGAAAGTAGTGCTAGTATAATTAGTTGCTTTTTCATTGATAAAAACACTCCCCCATACAAAAATGATATGTATATGAGCGGCAAACCAATTACCGCTCATATACAAACGAAATGAGTTTACTGCGGACAAAATTGACCTGTAGTTGAAAAATCTCTTTGCCGTGTACTTTGATTTGTATAAGAATTATTGAACGATACAACCACTGTACCCTGCCCAGCGTTTGTTGAAAATGCCACTCCACCAGAGCACGCGCAAGTACAGTTCGTAGCACAACGTTCGGTGCATGTGCAAGTACACGAATATGATGCAAGGCTTTGTTCTGTGCGGTGCGTACGTTTTTTTAACTTTTTCATTTCGTTTAATTTCCTCCTTTCTCATGTAACACAAGCTAAGAGCCCCTTGCTTGTGAATACATATGCATAATTTACTGCGTACAAAACGGACCTGTTGCTGAAACGTCCCTTTGTCGTGTACTGTGATTTGTAGAAAAATTACTGAACGTTCTAATGTCGGTTGTCTGCCTGGCGGTCGTTGAAAAAGCTGTTCCACCAGAGCACGTGCAAGTGCAGTTCGTGGAACAAAGTTCGGTGCACGTGCAAGTACACGAATAAGATTCGAGGCTTTGCTCTGTGCGGTACGTACGTTTTCGCAACTTCTTCATTTCTTGAGTCCTCCTTTCTAAACTTCTTATAGGGTTTTCTATTATTAATACCATTGAAGTTACCCCTATACGAGTTATTTATCAAATGCCATCTTTGCATCAGGATTTAGTTTTTATCTGCACAATAATTTGCAATACTTCACATTTCCTTGGATATTAATCTTTCTAATTGCCCAAATGTACATAAATCAAGTGCATCTATAAAGCTATCTGTTATTTCGACATCAAACGATTGAGCCAACTCCAGTAATATGTATACCATTACAACCGGTGATATTGAATATTTCTGGCTGAATATGTAATCATCCTCATCGTACTCAGAAATGGCGAAAATTTTATTGATAGCCTTTAGAAGCTTCTTTTTCGTTATGTTTTTCATAAATTATCATCCTTATCTTAACTCATCCACATTATCGGAAAGTTCATCAATGACATTGGAGCATAGCGCAGTAGCTGACTTATTATCGAGGATATTGAACAATTTGTGCCTTTTATACGATGTATTGTTAAGTAAGTGGTCAAAAACAAAAGTACTTTTTAAGTCAATATAGTTCTCTTTTGGTGTTTCTGAACTGGTATCCGGCACAAGTGATGAGTTAGCAATATTAAAGTGCTTAACAGGGATGTCAAATCTATACAGGCAATGATTGGATATTTCGTCAAAATATTTTTCCTTGAAATCTTCATAGTATAAACAGTAAATGGCTAAATCACATTTTACGGCATTACACACTATGAACGGGATTAACCCTAAACCGCTTAATAATTGGTCATTTATTTTCATAGTGCTGCCCGGTACCCCTAATATCAAAACATCTGACTTTTCATCTTCTGTAATTTTTTTTATGTGCTTATTCAACTTAAGAACCTTTTCATAACCACAAATCGAATCAAACAAAAAACTCGGAAAAGCTTGAAACCCAAATAACGCACTTGCTTCAGACGAACCAAACTGCGACACATTATAACCAGAGTTTATGAAATGCTTGCGGAGACTTAATTCAACGGCGAACTGATCGACTCGAACACCTTGAGACAAGACAGTTACGACAGGGACTCGTACACTATATAGCCTATCCACCTCAGAATTTATGTTAAGAGTATGACTGTCATATTGCGTGGATACAGTTTTTCCGAGCCTTTTTGTAATTTCCCTTGACATCATCACATCGACATTAGCGGACAGAGCTGCTTCTATAACTTCTTTGTAAATAGCCATCTCTTTGATATTCTCATCATAATCTACGAACAAAGTGTGGCAAGATGTCAATTTATCGTGAGAATAGTCGGTGATATATTTACCAGACTCATCGCCACCATCAACATGACAAATATCTTTTCCGCCTAAGCCGAGAAAACTCGGTGAAAGTAGATATTTTATTTCAAAATCTTGAAGTAAAATATTGTTTCTGGCAACGGCACACATATTTTTTGTTATTGGAAAGATGGCTAAATCCTTAATCATACCCTATAAATTGCCTTTCTAGTGATTTTTTATTCTGAGTAAGTACCTTTATATCTACTTCATGCTCATGCAATAAGCACACAGTAACAAGGTTTTCGAGTGTTTTGGCTTTTACCGCATCACAATTTAGCAATTTCATCTCAGAGCTAAGATAACTGCCACCATCACAAGCGGCGGCACACATCCCGCAATGAATTAAATTCCAACAAACCAAGCACTCTTTTTCGGTCAACTTGCCGACATTTAAGATATCTTCTATCTTCTTCAAATTAAACCCTGTTTTAATGTGTCCGATTTGCATAACTGGCGATTTCTCGCTGACACGTTCACAAGGAAAAATGTTTCCTTCGACATCAACAAACGGACGCATTACACCTGGTACACATGGACCGCTAGGATGGAATTTCTCTGGCAACCCACTTCTTGATAAACCGTGAGTTAAATTCTCGATTAGCGATAAGTTAGAAGCGAAAAGTTTCGATGTTTTTTCTTCGCTATATAGACCTATTGCTGACAGTAAAATCTTAGTTTTTTGGTAACTATCTGTGACTGTGTATAAATCATCATAGGCAATGTTTTTACTCGCACCGAATCCACTTACGGTGTTAACCATAATTGAACTATCCGACAGTACATCATCGACACTGAAAAAACTATTAATACAAGAAAAATCCGTGCCTGGTGCAACTACTGTAATAAATGAGATTTTGTTAAAATAATCCGGATAGTTTTTCTTAACAAAATTAATGTTCTCGATAATACTATCAAACGATCCACTGCCATCAGCATAGACTCTATTCATATTATGTAAGTCGCGTGGACCATCAATGCTAATTACCGTGCTGAAGTTATTAGCCAGGAGAAACTCTACGATACTGGCATCAAGACAAGTACCATTTGTTGTCACAGTGAAGCTAACAGGACGACCACGGTATTTTTCATTTACATAAGCCACGCATTTCTTAATGTTGTCAAATTCCAGAAGAGGTTCTCCACCATAGAAACCTAAGCATATTTCATCAACACTCCTTGAGCGTTTCATTATAAAATCAACACATTCATACATGGTTTCAAGCTGCATTGACTTATTTGAGTGGGTTCGCTGGTTATTGTATATACCCGAGTATGCACAATAGCTGCACCTGAGATTACAATTTTGTGTGACCTGCATAGTTAGTTGATTCATGCCATTTTCTAAATAAAACGGCAGAAATTGTGTTGATGGATGCAGTATTTCTTTTATGTTAGTCGGTCTAAAAAAGCCTTGCTCAGTGTGACGTTTCAAAACCAACCAGTCATCATCGGTTGCTTCTGAGTTTTCGACTTTACGGCAAGCAAGAAACTCCTCGTCGCTGAGCGATAAAATTGAATTTGTCTCCCTGTCATATACATATTTGCCGTTAGTTGTTGCGAATGTTTTTATCACTTGTTGCATACTTATGGCTCCTCATATTGGCAGTGATTTAGATAAGATAGCCAGTTGCCTAGAATGGTGAACGGTTTAAAAAGTTGAAATACATGCAAACCAGTATATCAAAGCAATTCCACAACAAAAATTACTTTACGTAGTTATTTTTCGTTGTTTAATGTTGTTTACTGTATACGCACAA
>WQTE01000101.1 GCA_009786445.1 Oscillospiraceae bacterium
CCGAGTATAAGCAAGATATGGCACGGCTTCTCTCTGAGGTGTTCCAAAACTATAAAAACGCACCTCATAACTGTAGTGAGATTTCCTTAGAGATACTGTGGACAACACAGGCTGTGACTAACCAGCCGTACAAAGCCTCTATAACTTTGCATATCATCATACGAGCAATAGGGCAAAGCGATAAAGATTTAGAGAGTACGATTAATGCACTTATGCAGATTTGTAAAGCAACTCTTGATTTTGGGAAATATGATTACCGAGAAGCTGACATTAGCGAGTTGACTTCTCAAGTCAGGGGCATTAACAACCAATCAGTCAAAGCTGTTGTAAAGAGTGAAAGTCTTGAAAACTTACAAAACAGCATGGTACCGTTTTGTTTTGCCTTTGATAAGCTGCCCATTACAGAAAACGATATGAGCCGAGTTGTCAGTGCGCTTATAGACCATCCAAATACGGCAGTGTCGTTTCAACTTATACCAATTACGTACTCATATGAAGAAGCCGTAGTGGTTGATTCTAATGATAATAGCCGACCAATCGCCACGCAAAGTTACAACCGACGTTGTAGCACTCACAGATATAAAGATGGCATTTCGTCTTGTGGAAGCAAGCGACAAGGAAATACTCGCAAACAGTGCAAATATGACCGAAATCCAGCAGCAGCGACTGGCAAAGTTAAAGCCCGGCGAGGCTTTCCTATTTTTTGGCAAACTGGACGAGCCGGAGGAAATAAAAACCGAGGATTACCGTCTGGCGAATAATATAAGTATTACACTTTCAGACGACGGGATAAAGTCGCTTTCCACATATTGGAATGACCGCAAAGAAAATCTGCGACCATATCCTGAATGTGCATACTGTAGGTCTTGCACCGAGGGATGCGACTATGGCAAGCGCATTTTAGGGCGTGAGATTGCAAGGCGCATTTTTAGAAAAAAATTCAAACCTGACAGTGCAGATTCAGGTGTTGTCAAGGATGTATTTCGGCAGATGGCAACTTTGATAAAACAAGAGCTAAACGATGAGGAGTTTGACAATCATCTGCTTGCCTGTGTTGAACTGCATTTGCTACGGCGAATCAGATATGGAACTAAAATTAAGATTTCCGATGCTACGGTAAAAACAACAATATCGAAGATTTGAGGTAATGATACAATGGATGAAAGTTATGACAGCGGAGATATCGGCGGCGGCGAAGTGCCGAGCGATACAAGTTCAGATATAGGAAGCGACACAAGCAGTGAACCCGAAGCGGATTACGGCGGCGACTTGGCAAGCGACGAAGGCACTGATTTAGGAGGAGATTATACAGGCGATAATGAGGAACCTGAATTACCTGAGGACAGTGCTGGTGAGAACCTGAACGCAACAGAGGAAGAGCCGATGGAAGTCGCCGAACCAACGGACGAAGAACCGGAGCAATCAGAAGAAGCGACCGAGCCGACGGGCGAAGAGCCGGAGCAACAGGAGGAAAGCACTGAACCGACTGCTGAAGAATCGGATACCGACCTCAGTGAAGATTTAAACTCCGACAGTACCGAAGCAGACAACGACTCAGGTGATATGCCAGATGAAAGTTTTCCTGATGGTGATGCCGAAAATGAAGCACCCCAAGAAAGCAACGACAAGGGGAATTCCGATAATCGCTTTCGCGATGGTGCAAGAAGGGTTGGCGTGGGGTTAGGTGCAGCTGGCGCAGCTGCAGCTGGCGTGGCTGGTGCGTTGCCGCCGGAAGACATGAGTGGTAGAGATTATCCTACGGATACGCCTGCGATATATCAGGAAGCCCCACATCATGTCACAGAAATGCACAATAATTCTATTGAGGATAACTTACATGAGCAATTCCCTGAATATTCATTTTCCATCCCTAACGAAGATGATACCGATTTCGGGCGGCGCGATGCGTTAAGGCAACTTGGTCAAGATGCTACAGCCGCAGGAAAAGCGTGGGTTGATTTAAAAAGGGAAGAAAATGAGCTTGATGAATAAATAAAACAGGAGGTTCAAACATGCCACTATTTAACAGAAACCCTAACGAAACCGCATTTGTTGGCGGTAAAAAGAACTTCACCGACGTAATAAAAAACTCAGGACCCGGCGACCTTCTTATCTGGCGACAGCCAGAGGAGGATTTTAACACTAATTCCACTCTCATAGTCATGCCGGGCGAAGAAGCTATATTCATAAAAGGCGGTGTTATTGAGCAGACTTTTGATAATGGTACATATCAGCTTTCGACAGAGAACTACCCATTTATAAGTCGCTTACGCAATGCTTTTTCAGGAGGCATTAGCACGTTTAACTGTGTAGTTTACTTTGTCCGCACAGCGCACAGCATGGAGATACTTTGGGGAACATCTTCCCCTATTCAAGTGCGTGACAAACTGCTTGGCATAGCGACAAAACTCCGAGCGCGAGGCGCATACAAAATAAAAATAGATAATCCCCAGCAATTTCTGACCAAGCTCATTGGCAACAACATCAATGCCATGGCACAGCAGGAATTGCTGGACGACTACTTCGCAAATGAGTTTCAAAGTAAAATTAAATCGAGCATAACCCGTGCCCTCAATGAAACACAGGTTGAATTGCTTGGGATTGAGGCTCACATCGAAGAATTTGCCGAATCTGTTGAGCCTTTCCTTGGTGAGGTTTTCGAGGATTACGGCTTGGGTTTGGTGAAATTTTCGATAGCTGCGCTCGATATCGACGATGACGAGCTGCGCCGTCGCTATGATGAAATAGGAATGGATGCTATCGCAAAAATGCGAAATGCACAAGCTGATAAAGGTGTTATGGATGTTCTGGGTGAAGATTGGGGCAGACAGCAAGCTAAAGACATTTTACGTGATTTGGCAAATAATCCCGGTTCCGGTGGTTTAGCTGCTGCCGGTGCAGGTATGGGTATGGGAATGGCTGCCGGCAGTGCTTTTGGAAATATGGCGCAGCAAATGTTCTCACCGGTGCAACAAATGACACCACAGCCTACAGCTCCACAGCCAAGCGGCAGGTTCACGCAAAAATCGGCAGAAGCACCTCCATCAAAGGATGGTAACAGCGCAAACAGTGCGGATGATCCCGTTGCAACGCTCAAAAAACTAAAAGATATGCTCGACATGGGACTTATTGAGCAATCAGAGTTCGACACAAAGAAAACAGAAATTATGAGCAGAATGTGAGGAATCTCTTAATGAAAAAGACAGATATATTATGGCGAATAATGGAAACAATTTTCCTTGTTATTTTTAATGTTGTGTTTTTCCTTTTGGCAGGTTTTGAACACTCGGCTTCTGTGTGGATTTCATACGTGTTTATTCATTTTTCATTTGCTATGCTCATTATTACTCCATTTCTTATTCGCAAAGGAAAAAGTTCATGGTTGTTTGGCGCAACTATTTACTCGATTTCAGCCTTTTATTTTGCAGTTGCGCTGATTGTTGGCATAGTTTTTATCTTCATTGACCCTGAAAGCATTAACGCACCATTAGTGACACAGCTCATTCTCGCCGGTCTATATGGCATAGTTCTTATTGCTAACCTAATTGCAAACGAAAAAACTGCTGATGCCGAAGAGAAAAGACAATATGAGATTGCATACGTTAAGAATGCATCAGTGAAGCTAAAGAATATGTTAGATAATATTGATGATAAATCTACAAAAAAGCAAGTAGAAAAAGTGTATGATGCGGTCAATTCATCCCCTGTTAAATCTCATTCATCCTTATCACAGTTAGAAAATGACATTTTGCAGTCTATAAGTGAACTCGAAGATGTTGTTGAGGCGGAAAATAACGATGGCGCTGTCTCACTAGCTAAATCATTACTCAGTACAGTCAATGAGCGGAATATGAGGCTTAAATCGCTCAATTAAGTGACCCAAAGTTCGCCGCCTGTGCTTTGTTCGCTTCGTCTGCTTCTGCTCATTAAATCTTCCAGTGCCTTTTGCGGAGACTTGCCCTCATAGAGAACCCTGTAAGTTTCAAGGCAAATGGGCATATCCACGTCCATCAGCTCTGCAAGGTCTTTTGCAGAGCTTGCAGCATAATACCCTTCTACTACAGCCCCGACAGTTTGCATCGCCTCCTCGGCACTCATCCCCTGCCCTATGAGCCGCCCTGCTCGCCTGTTTCTGGAGTGTTCGGACATACAGGTTACAATCAAATCACCAAGCCCTGCAAGACCCGCAAGGGTTTCTTTGCTTCCGCCCATTTTCATGCAGAGCTCCGCAATCTCGGCGAGCCCGCGAGTCATCAGCATAGCAAGACCGTTATCACCTATCCCAAGCCCTGTGCCGATTCCTGCACTGAGAGCTATGACGTTTTTTAGTGCCGCTCCGAGTTCTACGCCTATGAGATCTGTGGACGTGTATACCCTTAAATATTTATTCATCAAGAGGTTTTGCACCCGCATCGCTACAGACATATCGGTAGCAGCCACAACGCACGCAGAAGGCACACGCTTCGATACTTCCTCGGCGTGTGTAGGGCCTGAAACAACGGCTATCATTGTGCCATCCGGAAGCACTTCCTCTAAGATGTCTGAAAACAGCCCACAAGTGTCCTTCTCTATCCCCTTAGACATACATATCACGATGGCATCACTGCCGATAATCTCAGCAATAGCCGCCGCAGTTTCCCGCAGAGCAAAAGATGGCACTACGATTATGACAGCCTTTGCTTCACTCACAGCCTCGCTCAAATCCGATGTTAGCGTAATATCGTTTGGTATCAAAATATCAGGCAGCAGCTTGTTTTTGCGCGAATCTCTCAGCTTTTTCACTTCGTCGTCAAACTTTGACCACATAGTGACATTATACCCATTATCATGCAGAACAAGCGCAACAGCCGTCCCCCAAGCACCACAGCCAAAAACAGAAACTTTCAAAATACTTACTCCCTATTATGCCCATTATCTGCGGATACTATGCAGAAAAAACCACATTTGCGGGACAGGCAAGCCTGTCCCCTACGATTTTTTTCTGCTCAAACTCAGCTTTGATTCCTCTCCTTTTATGAGCCGCTTTATGTTCGCAGCGTGCCTGATGTGAACCAGAATTGCAATTAACACTATTACCACAAACTCAGGGATTCCGCCGATGCCGAGTATTCTCATGGAAACTGCAAGCGCTGTACAGCCAATCATTGATGCAAGCGAGACATAGCGGGTCAGTGCAGTAATCAGAATGAACACACCCCACGCGATGAGCGCAAGCCTCCAGTCGAGGACAATTACTATTGCGCCTATAGCCATGATGCCCTTGCCACCCGCGAACTTGTAAAACACAGGGAAACAGTGCCCCAGCACAACAAATAAACCCGCAACAGCCTGTCCTAAAAGATTTTCTTGAAAATACACATCAAACGGCCAAAATGCAGCTTGCTCCGAGAAAGTTGCATCAAACGGATTCACCGCAGGGAGCACCATATCCGGAAAGTTAGAGAACAACCAACCTCCGAATATAACCGGCGCAATGGTTTTAAAAACGTCAATCAAAACAACAAGCAACGCCCCGCCCTTGCCGAAAGTTCTATAAAAATTCGTAAGCCCGGGATTTCCGCTGCCATAGCCGCGTATGTCTTTGCGGTACAAAAGTTTAGATGCAATTATTGCTCCGTTGACACTGCCCAGAACATAGGCAGGTATTGCTGTAATTAAGATTAAAAGAAAAAACGACATGCTATTGACCATTCCTTTACGTTACATCGGCTTGAAATTATTTAAACATTAACCCTCTTTTTCCCGCTCTCTGACAATCATCCGTATTGGAGTGCCTTTAAGACCAAAAACCGACCTGATTTGATTTTCAAGATATCGAAGATATGAGAAATGAAACAGCTCGGAATCATTGCAAAAGCAAATAAATGTGGGCGGCTTAATGCCCGCTTGTGTCATGTAGAATACTTTGAGCCTCCTTCCCCTGTCGGTCGGCGGCTGTACTCGCATTGTAGCATCGGCAAGCACCGAATTGAGAGTACCCGTTGTTATTCGCATAGATGCCTGCTCGCTGACAAAGTTAATCATCTCAAAGAGCTTATCCACTCTTTTACCTGTCAGTGCCGATATAAACAAAGTAGGTGCATATGTCATATAGCTGAGGTCGCGCATGACTTCACTGCGCATTTGTTCCATGGTGTTTGTCTCTTTTTCTATCAAGTCCCATTTATTTATGGTAATGATACTCGCCTTGCCCGCTTCGTGTGCAAGTCCTGCAACCTTTGTGTCTTGCTCGGTGACACCCTCCTGAGCATCTATCAGTATAATGCAGACATCAGCGCGTTCGATTGCGATCTGCGCCCGCAGTACGCTGTATTTTTCGATTCTGGTGTCGATTTTTGATTTACGCCTGAGACCTGCGGTGTCAATAAACACATATTTTCCATGCTCATTTTCAAAAGGAGTATCAACGGCATCTCTGGTTGTTCCGGCTTTATCGCTTACAATAACCCGTTCCTCGCCCAGTATTTTATTCACAAGAGAGGACTTTCCTGCATTTGGCTTACCTATAATCGCTACACGGATAATATCGGTTTCGTCCTCATCATCACCTGACGGCTCAGCAAAAAGCGCCACACACGCATCAAGCAAATCACCCGTACCATGCCCGTGTACCGCAGATAAAGCTATAGGCTCACCCAGACCCAAGGAATAAAACTCATAAATATCGGGGTGAACTGGACCTATTGAGTCCATCTTATTGACAGCCAAAACAATAGGTTTACCTGCCTTGTTGAGCATTCGGGCAACCTCTTCGTCTGATGCCGTGACACCCGTGGTGAAATCGGTCACAAGCACTATGACATCTGCCATCTCTATGGCAAGCATCGCCTGCTCGCGCATAAAAACCAAAATCTCACTGTCTGCCTTTGGCTCAATCCCGCCGGTGTCCACAATGTCAAACTTGCGCCCGTTCCAGTCGGTCTTGGCATACAGTCTATCCCGAGTAACCCCCGGAGTGTCTTCGACAATGGAAAGACGCTTGCCCGCAAGCCTGTTAAAAAGCGTTGATTTACCTACATTTGGTCTGCCGACAATCGCGACAAGCGGGTTAGCCATCGTTATCCTCCACCTTACAGGAACTAACTTTATCCAAAAAGTGCGTTAAAAAATTCATTTCCGCTCTGCCCCACGACCTCTACGGGAACACCCAATTTTTCAGACAGTTCAGAAGCCGTAACATCGTCCAAAAGCACATTTTCACCATGTTTGAGCATGTTCTGAGGTATGAGCAGTTTTGGCCCGAGGTTTTTACCTTCAAGTTGCGCTAAAATGTCACCACCGGTAATCAGTCCCGAAACAGTAATTCCGTGCCCGAAAAAGTCATTGGTTATAGCGAAGACTTCGCAGTCAATTGTACCACATTTCTCTGATGCTTTGTCAATAAGATTTTTAATAAAAGGATATGCTAGTTTTCCGGTTGCAATTGACAGTTTTTTATTGAGGTTATCGGTACAAGAAGTGGCGGTACTTTTTTGATGGTTTAAAAGAGCATTCTCAAACTCTGTTATAAACAGCCGCATCATGCCAACACCGTTCTCTAACTGCGGATACTCTTCATAGTGCTTATCACTCGGCAACTCAAGCCCTGCCGTCATGTAGAGCTCATCTGCGCAGAAAAACACCCGTGAGCCTCGTTTTCTGCGGCACATTCTTGCAAAATGTGAAACCAATCGCACAGTCCTCCGCGCAAGGTCGCTGTTAAACGGTTCAAGCTGATGAAGCCGCTCCCTGTATTTCGTAAGCCCCACGGGAACAACAGAAACCGAATTTACTGCCGTGCCGAGTTTCATAAGTCCCTCGATAGTTTTTCTAAGTTCCTTGCCTGAGTTTACGCCGGGGCAACAGACAATCTGGCAATTTAGCGTAATACCGCTTAGAGCGAGCATCTTGAGAACATCTAAAGACTTTCCGCCCCTGCTGCCACCCATCATAAAAGATCTGAGTGTTGGGTTGAGCGAATGAACCGACACATTTATCGGACTGATACGATATTCAATAATGCGCTCGGCATCAGCTTTTGATAAGTTTGTGAGCGTGACATAGTTGCCGTGCAAAAATGAAAGTCTCACGTCATCGTCTTTATAATATAAGGAGTTGCGCATACCTTTCGGTAACTGATTCATAAAGCAAAAAATGCATTTATTCTCGCAAACTCGCTCTTTATCCATCAAAAAAGAGTCAAATTCGATGCCAAGGTCGTCGCCCTCCGGTTTTGTCAGCGAAACAAGTTTCACTTTCCCGTTTGTATCGTGCAGCTCGATATCCAGGTTGCTGTCATAGGAGTGAAACTGATAATCCAAAACATCTCCTATGATGTTCCCGTTTATTTTGCGCAACACATCTCCGGTTGATATGATGCTACCACTCGCAGGAGAGTTTTGCCTGATTGACTTAACTACGCTATACATAGGTGAACCTCTTTACACGTGAAAGACGGGGGAAATCCCCCGCCCTAAAAAATAGCAGCGTTTATCTATGTGACCTCGCGACCGTTATAGTTTCCGCATGCCTTGCAGACTCTGTGCGGCAAACGCAGTTCTCCACACTTGGAGCATTTTGAGAGTCCGGGAGATTCCAGCTTCCAGTGTGATGAGCGCCTTTTATCTCTCCTTGCTTTAGAGACTTTACTCTTTGGTACTGCCATATGTAACACCTCCTATGGGCTAATCTTTATCCAGTAATTGACTCAGGACAGCAAGTCTAGGGTCAATATCTTTCTTGCAGTTACACGGTTTGGTGTTCAAATCAACACCGCATTTTTGGCATAGACCTTTGCAATCTTCACTGCATAGTTGCCTGTCATCCATATCTAAAATAAACTCTGTGAGTATTATTTCACCTGCATCGACCTTGTCTCCCTGAAGGAAGTAACCGTCGGGGTTTTCGCCTGCTCCCCCTTC
>WQTE01000102.1 GCA_009786445.1 Oscillospiraceae bacterium
CCCTTTTGATTTGAAATCGAAATAATTTTTCCCATGCTGATGATTACTCCCAAAGTTTGATGAGAGTATAGTATACCACAAATATTCTATGTGTAAAGAGATTACTCCTCAAGTCATTCTGCAACGCATACCCTGTTCTTCCCGCTGCGCTTGGCTTTATACATAGCCTCGTCGGCATCGGTGAACATATCTTCTAAGCTGTACTCTCCCGCACGGTCGGGGATTATGCATCGAATCCCACCGCTGACAGTAACACCGACAACATTACCATCATCAAGCCTAATCTCCATCTTTTCGATTGCCTCTCGAATATTCTCGGCAACACGCCAAGCACCATCAAGCGGAGTATTCGGAAGGACTATTGCAAATTCTTCGCCTCCCCATCTCGCAGCCTTATCGGTAGCACGGGTCAGCGATGAAGTGATAACCTCGGAGACTGCCTTTAACGCTTTATCGCCGCTGATATGTCCGTAAGTATCGTTAAATATCTTGAAATTATCTATATCGAAGAGGATAAAGCATATGTACGCCTGTTGCCTCTTTGCACCCTCCCACTCTTGATTTATTAACGTGTTGAAAAACCGTCTGTTACCAATGCCTGTGAGCGTGTCGGTCGCACTGAGGTTCTGTATTTCACGCATCTGATTTATAATCCTCATCTGATGGGCAATACGCATCTTTACAACAGGAGCACTGAACGGCTTGTTGATATAATCCACTGCACCAAGTGAAAAACCCTTTACCTCATCGTCAGAATCAGTGCGACCCGTAACAAAGATAACCGGAATATCCTTAGTAGTCTTTTCAGCTTTAAGATGCCCGATAATCTCAAATCCGTCTATATCGGGCATTATCACATCAAGCAAAACAATATCCGGCAAGAGCCGCTTAACAGTGTCGGGAGCATTTTTACTAACCCTCTCGGCGTAGACAGTATAGTCCTTTCCGAGAATAAAACGAAGCGCTTTAATATTCTCGAGTTCGTCGTCAATGATTAAAACAGAATTTTTTTGCTCACTCATACTTTTCTCCCCTCACAAGCTTTCCTTCATTTTCCTCAAAATATCAAGTGCTCCTACAAAATCGAGTGCAGAAACAAGTTCATGGAGCTCATCTGCTCCCGGAATCTTCATTAGTTCGTCAAGCAAATCCAAACAGTCAGCATTTTGTGACTCCAAAAGCGGCTGAAGCTCACTTAGGAGCGCAAGCGACTCATCTTTGCCTAACGCATCAACATCTTTTGAAACTTCATCATCATTTGAAGTCTCGCCAATATGCATTATAACCCTGTCAAGTTCGTTGCCAAGCTCAAAAAGCAGAGCTTTATTCGGCACTTCGCCTTTTTCCAGAATATTTTCAATACGCAAGGCAATACCGGCAAGAGTGGTCAGCTTAATGAGTCCCGCGACCCCTTTCAGGCTGTGAGCTAAAATGTGGGCTGACTCCATATCTTCGGATTCTATCATTCTGCATAAATTAAAGTATGTGCCCGTGTGCCTTTTGACAAAGTCACGGCGAAGCTCTTTGGTAAGCTCATCACTGTTTTGAAATTCGCATACATTTTGTCCCTCGCTCCAGTTACTTTCTCTTCTCGCTTTACTCACAACCTCGGGTGGCTTTTTGTCTCTTATGTGTTCAAGCAGGGTGGCATTTAGAATCTTTGGCTGAATCGGCTTAGACACAAAACCGTCAAAACCCACTTTTAAAAACTCCTGCGCTTGACCAATCATTGCATTTGCCGTCAGAGCAACTATCGGATTTTTATAGCCCATCTCACGCATGATTTTCATGGTTTCAATGCCATTTAAGTCTTTCATCATGTGATCCATAAACACAAGGTCATATACCTTACCTTGCCTTTTTATGAGATCGAGAGCTTCATAGCCACTTGAGCACGTCTCAACCTTTAATCCATAAAACGCGAGCAGCCCTTTTGCCACATATATATTTGCCTCAACATCGTCCACCACAAGCACGCTACCGTAAGGCATGGGTTCAGGTGTAAACGAAAACTTCTTACTTTCTAGTAATTCAGCAGCTTCAAAGTTATGCAGTCCAAGTGCGGCTTCTTCCCCTATAACCTCTGTCACCGCAGCAAGTTTTTGCGGTATTGAAATGACGAGCTTTGTTCCTACATCCACTTCGCTGTCAATGTCTATTTTAGCGTTCATTAGGCTTAATAAACTAAAGACAACAGGCATACCCAAACCTGTACCGCTGACCTCGCGGTGTTCGCTCTCATGGAAACGGACATATTCATTGCTCTTAAGACTGTCTATTTGTTCCTTTGTCATACCGTGCCCTGTGTCATTCAGTCTCACTTCCAGCAGAACAAGCTCGTAATCTGTATCATGCTCGATGCACCGAACCTTCATTTCAACAGAACCAGAGGCTGTATACTTAAAAGCGTTTGACAACAAGTTTGTGAGAATTTGCTTTATCCTGAGCATATCTCCGATTAAAAGTGCAGGGGTGTTGCTGTCAACATCCAGCTTAAACTCAATTTTGTCATTTGTGTAATACTCCGGATGCATTTGTGTGACATCGCTAATCATAGATGCCACGTCATATTCCTCAGCAAACAACTCCATCCTTCCTGATTCAATTTTGGAAAGATCGAGAAGATCGTTTACAATATTGAGTAGCCTTCCTGCTGCGTTATGGATTTTCGCAAGAGATTCCCTCATCCTCACCGAAAGAGATGAATCTTGAAGTTCTATTTCTGATATGCCAAGTACCGCAGAAATCGGCGTTCTAATCTCGTGGCTCATTCTGGCAAGAAACCTGCTCTTAGCCCTGTTGCTCTCCTCTACGACTTCAAGACGTTGCATCTCAGCCGTGGCTTTCCTTAATTCTGTCACGTTCTTTGTGTATGATATTATAACAGGCTCGTTATTCAAAAGTAAATACTCGGCATCTACCTCTACTTGCATTGGGTTTCCATGCAAATCAATGTCCTCAAACTCAAATTTATTTGATCCTTTGCTGAAGGCTTCTTCTATGTTTTTAAAGAAGATATCAACCGTATCGCCATATCGGAGCTTGTGTTTCTGGAAGTTTTCTATAAATTCGTTTTTCCCTGAATAGCCGTACATCTCCGCCGTAGTTTTATTGCAGTCAACTACGGTGAAGTTTGTGTCCCAGATTTCAATGGCAAGCGGGGTTGCATCAATCATTGCTTGAATGCGCTCACTATGTTTTCTGTCTTGTTTTATCCTCTCCTGCTCACGCGCAAGCTCACGCTCAAGCCTAAGCGTGTTTTCCATATGGCGCATGTCAAGCACATAAACCGCGCAGACATACTCATCATTCATCATAAATCGTGTTCCCACAATCTCTGCCGGGATGATCTTACCATCGATAAAGTATATCCAATGTACTCCGCTGATATCATCCTCAGTGAGCATTGAGCGCAAAACGGTCTTTGCTTTATCTTTTGAGCGTGCGCCGCAGGCTTGATATTCCGGAGAAAATTCAAAAAATCTGCTTAAAACATCTTCTTTATTTGGAGTTTGTAAAAAATCGAGCATAGCCTGATTACAATCAATTATTTCAATCCTCTCATTCCACAAGCTTGCCGGTATAGGTATTGAATCATACATGACACGCTGAGAGTGCAATGCCTCACTTTCACGTTTTTCCGCTTCAATCTTCTCGGTTATATCACTTATGTATTGCAGTAGCGCAAAACTGGCACCATATCGAACACGTATGAAGGTAAGCTCAAGCATATCCACAGAGCCGTCTTCCCTGCTGAGCGGAAACTCAGAAAGCTGTGCGTATCCGTCCCTCAATGCTTTTTGAAGGTGATTTTTGGTGTAAACATCCCCATTTTCGCCGTTTATTTGTTCATCGGCAGCCCGTGCATAGATATCCGGAAGAAAGCTCTCCTTATCTGAGTAATTAAACAGCTCAAGGGCTTGATTATTGCAATCAATCGGGTTTAACTCATTGTCATATAGAATAACAGCCCAGGGCGTAGTTTCAAGAATCAGGCTTGACTTTTCTTTCGCAGTCATGAGTCGCTCTAATTCTTGCGATGTTTTTACTTTGTGAAGCATTAAATCAATCGAGTTGGCAAGCGCTCCAACCTCATCCGAGCGATTCATCGCACGATCATCGACAGTTAGTCTGTCTATCCGCACATCTGAAGGATTTGTTGAAATTTCTTTTATGCCCGATGTAAGAACTTCAATCGGTTTTATTATTCTGCTCCGTAAGTAAGCAAACAAAACCACAGCAAATAAAATGATTATGATAATGGTTGAAAAAACTTGAGTCATAAGCGTTTGCTGCAAAGGAATTGAAGCAATTGTGGTTGGAATAATTACCGCAAACAACCAGTCAACAGACTCCAGAGGAAGTACTATGAAATATGAGGAAATGCCGCGCTCATTGACAAACCTGATTATATTCTCACCATCTTCAAGGCGTTGCTTCACTTCGGAATATGGCTCTACATTAAAAAGATAGTGAAAACCATGTTCTGTTGGCATAAACACACGGTTGGGATGAAAAATAACCTCTCCTCCCGAGCCGAGTAAAATAAATTCACCTTCTTCATCACGCACAAAATCAACAAGCTTTTTTTCAATTAAATCTAGGTCAAGATTTGATGCCGCAACACCTCCTTGACCGCTCCAGTTTCTTATGTGCCTCGATACGGTGGCTGTAATTCTGCCCGTTTCAACAGAGACATACGGGAGAGTAATTGCGACCTCTCCGCTCTGAGACTCAGCCAGCAACCACCAAGGACGCTCGGTATTTACAAACCAATCAGGGGGCACCCACCTTGTACTACTGAAAAAAGAACCATCCTCCAGCGCTACCCAAAACGATTTCGTATAGCTGAGGTCATACGCCGCTCTTTCAATAATGTCTTGATAATAATCCATACTCACATACGGCAGTACGTTTGAAAGACTCTCAACAATTATGCTATGCTGTATAAATAGCTCATCAAGCTGTGTCGCCTGATGAGTCCTGTGTTGGTAAATATTGTCGAGTATATTGTCATATATCACATCACTAATAGCCGCTCTGAGAAACAAGTACATCATAAATACAGCAACAACAACAAAGAGCGCCATCAGTATCATTAGTCTTTGATTCAACTTTAGTGACCGGCTAAGACCCGGCATACCTTTTCCCCTCTCCAAAAACCTGTGCGGTTAATTCTGAGTAACCTCGCACATTCATCTCAAAATTTGTTTTAATCTACTTACGGGATTTCGTCTGTCTCTTGCGGCAGAGGCTCGGGATTTGGTCTGTCGGGTCTGCCGGCATAGAAATCCTCATCAAAAGTGATTGTAAGCACCAGTGTCTCACCTTCACGCCAAACGGTTATCTCCGTTGTATCTCCGGCATAATGACTCCTGAGTGTCTGCCGCAGAGAATCAACTGAGGTAACGCTTTCGTCACCGAGAGAAACAATAATGTCACCCACTTCAAGCCCTGCATTATCAGCGGCAGAGTCTGAGTTGACAGATAAAATCGCAACGCCGGGAACACGACCATAGTGTTCCGCCTCAATAGGATTTACATTAACGATGGTAACGCCAATAAGCGGTCTTCCGGAAATATACCCGTCCTCTATGAGTGCAGTAGCTATTTCAACTGCATCGTTAATTGGAATAGCAAAGCCTATGCCCTCAACATTACCTCTGATGACCTTAGCGGTCACAATGCCGATAACCTCACCGCGTTGATTGTATATAGGGCCACCTGAATTTCCTCGATTGACCGCTGCACTAAACTGAAAAGCGTTGATGGTAATTCTGTCAACAGTAACCACTCTGTCAAGCGCTGAGATGATTCCTTCGGTCATAGTGTAGGCAAGATCGCCCAGCGGATTACCGACAGCGTAAACCCTCTCGCCAACTCGGATATCGTCACTATCTCCGAGTATGGCAGGATTGAGCCCTGTGGCATTTATCTTCAATAGAGCAACATCGTTAGTCGCTTCAAAGCCCACAATGCGCGCAATATACTCTGAACCATCTTCCAAAACAACGGAAATGGGAAGATTACTCCGGTGAGCCATTTCAATCACATGATAGTTTGTTAAAATGTAACCATCGCTCGAAATAATAAAGCCCGAACCCGAAACCGGAGTAACCCTGTTTTCTGAGTCAGCTTCTCTAAAGGGTAGTACGCTCGGAATCTGGGTCCTTATGCCAACGACCTGTGTAAGTGCCATATCGTAAATATCCTGTGCACGCATATTTTCATCAGCCAAAGTCGCAACCTGAGCGGTCAAGTCGTTATCTGGACGTACACCGCCAAGCACAACTTGCTGATTTACTATGAAGTCGCCCCTTTGGAAACGAAACTCCATAACAAGATACGCCGATGCCGCACTCATCAAAGCACAGACCAACACCAGACACGCCACCTTAAGGAACGCGCTGACCTTCTTGCTTCCTTTTTCGCGTTTAGGTGCTGTATATACTTGACTATTTCTGCTAAAGATAGAATATTCCGAACTTGCATCCTGAGGCGGCGCATACGCATCCAAGATTTGCTTCTGTGGCTCTTGGTGGCTTGGTACACCATAAGGCTGCTCATAGCAGGAGCGTTCACTGTACATAGGATGACTATGTGTCGGGTCAGTGTAAATTGGCTCACTATGGCTCGGCTCGGTGGTGCAGATTGGTTCGCTGTATACCGGCTCACTGTGGCTCGGCTCACGTGGTGGCGGCTCGCTTACAGGATTGTGCGAATATTCTGAAAGATTATCAAGTTCGTCTCTTTTTTCATCATTTGGTGTGTACATAAGGAAAACCTCCAAATAAGTATTTACGCTTACAATGTGATGTCATATAGTTTAACACACTCGTGACCATTCAATATACAAAAAAAATATGTACATTATGTTAATAAATATAAAAATTAGGCAAATTATCTTCTCTATGCTTGACACCATGCCCGAGCGGTTCTATACTACTAAAAATATATATGCTCAAACATTAAAGGGGGAACTTAGTACTATGGCTTATTTTTTTCAAGATCCATCACGAACATTCAGCGAATACCTGCTGGTACCCGGTTATTCCGATGAGGAATGCATACCGGAAAAAGTCAGCCTTAAAACCCCTTTGGTCAAGCACAGACGTGGTGAAAAACCGGAGCTGAGTATATACATACCTCTGACCTCCGCCATCATGCAATCAGTCTCCGATGACAAAATGGCAGTGGCACTTGCTAAAGAGGGCGGACTGTCTTTTATTTATTGCTCTCAGTCAATCGAAGACCAAGTTGCGATGGTTTCAAGAGTTAAGTCACATAAAGCAGGCTTCGTGACAAGTGACTCAAACATCAGTCCTACATCTACACTCTCCGACATTCTCGCGCTCAAAGAGAGGACGGGACACTCAACTGTTGCCGTCACGTCAGACGGAACGTGTAACGCAAGCCTCGTTGGGCTTGTCACCAGCAGAGATTACCGTGTCAGCAGAATGGACGGCTCTGAGCCGGTGCGCGATTTTATGACCCCCATCGAAAAGCTCGTAACAGCACCAGCGCAAACAACACTAAAAGAAGCAAACGATATAATATGGGATCACAAACTAAACTGCCTGCCAATAATAGATGAGCAGGGCAGACTTATGCACATGGTCTTTCGCAAGGACTACGAATCACACAAGCAAAATCCATATGAACTACTGGACAAAGACAAAAAATATATAGTCGGAGCAGGTGTGAATACTCGCGACTATAAAGAGCGAATCCCTGCGCTGGTTAAAGCAGGTGCAGATGTCCTGTGCATAGATTCATCTGAAGGTCATACCGAATGGCAGAAAAAAACAATTAGCTGGGTACGCAGCGAGTACGGCGATAAGGTCAAAATAGGAGCGGGAAATGTCGTTGACGGCGACGGTTTTCATTTTCTCGCAGAAAGCGGTGCAGATTTTATTAAGGTCGGCATCGGCGGTGGCTCAATCTGTATCACACGCGAACAAAAAGGTATCGGCCGCGGACAAGCCACAGCAGTTATAGATGTCTCCCGTGCGCGTAATGAACACTTTGACCGCACAGGTGAATATATCCCGATATGCTCAGACGGTGGCATCGTCCATGACTACCACTTCACCCTCGCACTAGCTATGGGTGCAGACTTTGTAATGCTTGGGCGTTACTTTGCCCGCTTTGATGAAAGCCCAACAAACAGAATAAGCATCGGCGGGAGCTACATGAAAGAATATTGGGGCGAAGGCAGCGCCCGCGCTCGCAACTGGCAGCGTTACGACACAGGCGGTTCAAAGGGTCTTTCATTTGAGGAAGGCGTTGACTCATATGTGCCATACGCAGGAAACCTAAAAGACAATGTTTCTCTGACTCTCGGCAAAATCCGCTCAACCATGAGCAATTGCGGTGCCCGCACTATCAAAGAACTTCAAGAAAAAGCGAAGCTGACACTTGTTTCCTCTACATCAATAGTAGAAGGCGGCGCACACGATGTCTTGCTGAAAGAAAGCACAAACAACCCCAACTACTCACAGCAATAGCATTATATTAGACGTATGGTTAAAGTTTCTGAAGATAATGCCCTAAAATCTAAGCACCCCAAGAAATGGTGATTTCAAGGGGTGTTTTGCTTGTAAGCTTTGTTCCTTTAATCAAAAACTGCTTGACAACCTCTCTTTTTTATGCAAAAATGGGAATACATTCCCATTTTTGCATAATTCGGAGGGTTCTCATGCAAGGTTTTATCAAAAGAAATATTGAAGATAGTATACACGTTGCGCTAAAAGATTTTCCTGTGTTGATAGTTACCGGGGCAAGACAAGTTGGGAAATCAACGCTACTCCGAAGTTTAAAGACAGAGATTAAATATGAATATGTCACTTTGGATAACCCCCTTGAC
>WQTE01000103.1 GCA_009786445.1 Oscillospiraceae bacterium
CATCTGTCGTGGCAATACAGGCTACAACAAAAGATTTGTGTACATCAATCCCACAGCAGACAGGATAAACGATTTTTGGCATTAAACATCTCCCTCATAAAATAATTCGAGGGAATAGGCAGTGACTGGACGCTCACTGAAAAACGAGTAGTTTGTCTCTCCAAAGATAAGTTTACGGGGTTCATAGCCCACATTCATTTGTGCTTGAAAGAACGTCCGGCGCACATAAACATTCGGTACAGCAGCTTAGCTGACGCACTCACCTCCACGCACTCTGTAGTGTGCCTATCTCCTCAAGTTACATTATATCAAATAAATCTACAGCGTTGGGCACTCCCGTTTCAAAAAACTTTTGTGCCTTTCGCAGAAAGGAATGGTCATATACATGAAAAAAGCGACATTGCTTCTGATTATGTTAACACTCTTTTTCACTGTTGTTTTAAGCGCATGTGATAATGACAGCATTGAACAAAGTGTGATTAACGATGCCGAACAAAATTCAATCAATAACGCAGAACCAATCAGCATAACTCGGTATTATCACGTACAATCTTTCAACTTTGATTTTGATGAAAGAACTCAAGGAAGATTCTTCATGCATCAAAATCAACTACATCTCTATACGTTGTTGGAAATTGGCACAGAAAGCGGAGACTCAGAATTCGCTTTAATTACCTTTGATGCAGACGTGTCAAATAAACGAGAGCTTTTCCGTACGGTTTTAGATGAAAATGTAGACTTTTTCGACATTCGTGGATTTGATAAGCATGACAATGGCTATATTTCTCTCGTCACACACGATTTTGTTGTAAATTATCCACATACAAGAGAGGACGTATTCGCAAGTGAAGAGTCTATAGAGGGTACAGGTAATTATGTATACCGCAGGATTTCACCTACAGGCGAAATTGTGTCTGTACTCAATATTGATGCTATCAATAATGATGAGCGACATATTTTTATCTTTGAAATAGCTTTTGATTTAGATGGAAATGCTGTTGCATCGGTCTGGTGGTTTCCTGCTGACTTTGATTTTTCAGCCACGGGGGGTATAATTCCGCAAGGAGTCCGCGGAGAGTCTTTTTTATTATTTGACAATGGCATTACAGGAGATTTTCGTGAAGTGGACAGAGAAGTATTTCTGAGTGGACTTTTTTTCAATCGGACACATGACGGGCAAGTCATTGCACCATCCGTTAGATGGAATCCCTATTCAGACATTACCATGTTTTACATGGTAGATTTTGAAAATACTGCCGTTGTAGAAGGTCCTAAAATTAAAGCGGAAAGTTCTATTGATAGTATAAGCGGAGTTTTTCCGGCACTTGAGACAAGTTTGTTCGACTTTTATTTCATAGACAATGAGCAAAGACTGTTTGGCTATCGCAAGCCGGATGGGTCATTAACCAAGCTGATTAATTTTATTGAACTTGGCATTAATCTTGACACTCGGCTAGACAGATATGGCTTTTTGCAATGGAGCGATGGGCGGATTACTGTTGTAACTCGGCATCGGAACTCATCGCTACGCCGCGAGGAAATCACCCTGTATCTCCTAACCCCGAGTGATGAGCCTTGGCGTGCTGATGAGCCGGAGCGTGAAGTCATAACCCTAGGCGGTATTGATGTAAATATGTCTCCCCTGATAGACCAAGTTATCGAGTTTAACCGTACAAGCACCACTCATCGAGTTGAGGTCGTAAATTACACTCGCGAGGATATGGATCGCTTACGCACAGAGCTCATAACAGGCAGAGGTCCTGATGTGTTTATGCTCTCTTGGTGGGGTTCTGATTTAGTTGCGGCGTTGGCTGAAGGATTTTTCATACTTGACTTGTACGAGAAAATAGATGCAGACCCTATCTTAAACCGTAATGACTTCTTTCCGAGTATTCTTTCCACTTGGGAAAACAGCCGTGGTGAGCTTGTGCAGATTGCACCCGATTTTTCTATTCAATCTATCATGGGAATGCAGTCGGTTTTCCCAAGCGCACCCGACTCTTGGACTTATGCTGACTTTATCAGTTTCTACCAAGAATCAAGAGAGGCGGGATACCCTTATCCATTAGGGCAAACACTTGACCGCTTTCTAATCCTAGAAAAGCTTTTATTCACAGACGACACTTTTTTTTCAGAACGTAACGGAACGGCTAATTTTGACAGTCAAGCATTTATTGATGTACTAAACTTCGCCATGACGATTCCTGCTGACCAAGGTTGGGAGAGTGTTGCACATCTTGCGCAGATAGGACAATGGGATCCGATAAGCAATTTAGTGAATGGCGAACAACTGCTCCTTCCTTTTGCAAACATCAATCACTTGATGCACTTTCGCACTTTACAGGCTAGGCTTGGCGGCATCACTGCATTTGGTTTTCCGTCAAACGATGCGCCGACCCACGCTGTGCAAGTTTCTTCGGGGACAGCAATGGGGATTCGTGCAAACAGCCCCCATGTAGATGCCGCTTGGGAGTTTGTGCGGCTCAGTTTGTTGCCGGACACATCACATGACGGCAATACTTTTCCCATGCGTGTTGACCTTTTTGAGCAACTAATTTATGAAGAACTAAACCGAGCAGAGCCTGCTACCGTGTTTGGAGGTGGAAATGAACATGAATTACCTCCGATGACAGAAGCAGATGCGGAGCTTTTACGTGAGCTTATTGCAAATATCGGGCACAAGCCTGTAAATGACCACCCTATTCAACACATCGTCAATGAAGATATTGCTGCATTTTTCGCAGGAAATCGCACTGCCGAAGATACAGCACGGATTATACAGAGCCGAGTAGGGATATTTCTGGCGGAGCGAGCTAGGTGATTTGTCACCATCGCCGTAGTGGCAGCCGTTATAAAGGATTAGACTGCGAGGAAAATTCATTATGAAACTTATCGGAATAGCAATAATAATAACGGCTCTTGCAGTGGTGCTAACTGCTTGCGGAGACATAACCGGTGGTGATATTCAACCCGAAAGGAACAATATCAGCATTAATATAGTCGGCAACGTAGATGATTCGGTTATCCGTGAATTTGTCTTCTTGTCGCAGCAAATTGACATTTTTGATTTGCCATACCGAGTGCAGGGTGCAAAAATATATGGTGAGCGGATTTACTACTGGTACGCAGACTCTGAGGGAAATATAGTTGTGGCAAGCGTGACACATGACGGGGCAAATCGGCAAAGCATTCAAATTCCGGCTTTGGGGGGTGTTATTGAAATAGGTGGCTTGAAAATTGTTGATAACGGCAATATTGAACTTGTTTATTCATTAACAGCCGGAATTGGTGAGAGCACACTGATTTATGGTATGTATACTGAGCAAGGCGTTGAAATAACTAGCAAGGATTTAAGCAACATAATGCCTTCTGACTTTGAGCATATAAGGCTTATTGAAGCTGTTTTTACTGATGAGGGTTATATTGCATTATCTGTAGTGGTCGGTGAAGCGAGACATGAAATATTATTACTAAACAGCGAGAAGATGCTTATCGGGCAGTTGCCTGTCCATCGCAATGATAGGATATCGCTTTTGCGTTATGACAGGGTCGTAATATGGAATCAAGATAGCACAGACAGCACTTTACGGGAAATCGACTTTGATACAGGCGATTTTGGTGATGTATTGCAACTCTCAGTGCAGAATTTCCGAAACCTGTTTTGTGCAGGGTATGATAGCGAGTATGACTTATTGATTTTTGATGGTATAAACATAATTGGTTACGAGTTAGCAACAGTTACTGCGACACCTCTATTCAATTGGGTAGAAACAAATCTCGGCGCAGCTCATGAATTTGACATAGGCTTTTTACAGAGTGGGCAGATATTTGTCATATACTCTGCCATAGATACTACAGGGTGGAACACAGAGCTTTTTATACTTATGCGCACATCAAGAGATGAAATTGACGATGATTATACTGTTATCACTTTAGGTGGAGCCTGGGTATCACCCGAAATTCGGAGATTCGTCGCTACGTTCAACCGTAATAATCAAGAATATCAGATTAAAATACTATGTTACGATACCATGTTTGGCTGGGATGCAGGCACAACCCGCTTTAATATCGACATGATAGCCGGGCAAGGTCCTGATATTATTGTCGGTCAGTCAGCTGAGTCTCTGGAGGAATCGCTATTTCTCGCCTGTCTGTACAGTTTTATTGACACAGACCCCGATATAAGTCGCAATGACTTCTTGCCGGGTATTATTAAAGGTCTCGAAAGCAGGGATGGTAGGTTGCAAGTCATATCAAATAATTTTGATATTTTCCTGCTTTCTGCATTAAGTGAAACTATGGCACAGGTCGGTGAACTGACATATGAAAATATAATACGTTGGCTCAGCGAGTCGCAGTCGCGCCATCTAGGTCCGGAGTGGTTCAATCGTGAGTGGCTTGTGCGTGAATCACTGTTGTCGTTCAGTGATGAGTTCATCGACTGGGAAAATGGCATTGCCCATCTTGACAGCGATGAGTTCATTGACCTTCTGAATATTGCCTATACATTGCCGCCACCGGAGCAATTTGGATTCAGACGTGAGTTTGATGACTTGCTCAATGGCAATCAATTATTTGATTTCGGCATACTCTATAATGTTGACAGCCTTAGAAGTGGGAGGCGCAATGTTTTTGGCGAAACCGAACTTGGTGAAATGATTCCTGCGGGAGTGCCGTCTAGTGCGCCCGGACGGCATGAGTTCATGACAGATATACAGACATTAGCCGGAATAAACGCAGGGTCTGAGCAACCGCAAACTGCTTGGAGGTTTGTCAGACTCCTTTTACTGCCGGAAAGCTTTACAGGCAGAAGAGGAATGCCCTTGCGCATTGATGTGCTTGAAAACCTGATTACTGCTTCTATGACTCCAAGTCTAGTAAATGGAGAGGAAGTGCCGAGGACCACCCCTTTAGGTCAGAGACTGTATGCCATGACAGATGAAGATGAAGCAATGTTGCGGGCAGTAATAGACAACACAACTATAAGGCAGCGCAGAAATGAGATATTGGAAAATATTATAAGCGAAGGATTAGCTCAATTTTTTGCAGGTAATGCGACAGCAGAAGATGCAGCCCGCATAATACAAAGTCGCATTTCAATATATTTGGCAGAGCGCAATTAGCAAGACCGTGAAGCACGGGGTGAAGCACGGGGACGGGGGAGCTGCTTCGCTATCTACTGCTAGCATTATACTATGAAGCAGCTCCCCCGTCCCCTTGCTTCACACTATTTTGGAGTTTCGTGGCAGGTAGGCTTAAGGTTACATGGATTCATGACTATAGAGCTTATAGTTGGCTTGTGTGATGTTAGCCGTGAGCATAGAAGATCAATTGGTTTGTCACCGCGAGAGAGCGGAGCGACCGAAGAATCTTTCTCGTAAGGTATTTTCGAGCAAAAAGATTCTTCGCTGCACTCGCAGTGACAAGTTTTTGCTGTTTTGCTACAGCCCCTTGTTGGTTAATATCCGATTTTTGCAAAATAATGACGGTCATGCGTTTTTTTTGCTACTTTTTTGCGGGTTTTGTTGACTTATATATCATGTGTTGGTATTCTTTTGTTGGTGGGAAATCGTGGGTTTACGTGCGGACGTGAGGGGTTACTATATGATACGTATTGCTATATGTGATGATGATGAAGATGTTATCGAAAATGTTAAACAGCATTTAATTGGAATAGATAGCGAGTTGACAGATGAACGGTTAAACATATCTGCTTACACATCCGGCGAAATGTTTTTGAGTGATATTGACCTCGGCTTATCGTTTCATATTGTGTTTATGGATATTGAGATGGACGGCATAAACGGTGTTGATGTGGGGAAACAACTCCGAGAGCGACAAGACGGCGATGACACCATTATGATATATGTTTCAAGCCATAACAGATTCTTTGAGGAACTGGTTCAGATTGGTAGCTTTCGCTTCATACAAAAGCCAATTGACAACAATAAGTTGAGAGATACCTTTTCCAGAGCGTTAAATCAAGCTATAAAGTTAAACCGTGCGACTAAAACTTCGGTAATTTTTAAGTATAAAAGTGGTTCGGATTACCATTCAATTACCACAAGTAAAATCGTTTATATGAAAAGTGTACGGCGAACAATCGAAGTTGTAGCACAGGATAGCATTGAAAACAGGCTTTATGTTGAAGGGAAATTCTATTCAACGGTTGATGAAGTCTTGGAGCAATTACCGAAAGACTCGTTTGTTCGCTGTGGGCGTTCTCTTGTTGTAAATCTCTACTTTGTACACCATATAGAAAAGGATGCTTTTATACTTTCAGATAACAAATCAACACGCGTACCCATAGGCAGGAAATATAAGCATGAAAGCGAAGTAACTTACTTCCAATATCTGGAAGGAGCGTTGTGACAGATACTTTAGCTCAAATTATATACTATTTAAACAGCATAGCATATACGGGTATGATGTACTATGGAGTTGTCTGCATTTTTAAGGCGGCGGTTAGGCGGAAATTGATTTTCCTTGCTTACTTAGGATATGTAATAGTTGCATCATTTGTGTTTTTTCAAGTAGATAGTGGCTGGATAATTCTATCTGTAAATATAGCATTTTTTCTTGGTGTCATGCTTCTATTTAGCGGAAACTTAGGAGCAAGACTCATTTTTGCATTACTTCTATACGGCATGAGCATTATAGCAGATGGGCTTGTATATACAGGGTTAAACTACATATACTATGTGCAGCAAGGAACAGAAATCCCCACGGAAATCATGACGAGCATAGGGCGCACTATTTCAAATATAGTCTTTTTACCTCTGCTGCTGCTTTTAGTTATGATATTTCGCAAGTTTCATCTAAGCAAAGCACCCCTCTATTACTTCAAAATCCCTGTAAAGTATTTTATTATTGTTTTTGCTTTGCTAGGAGCAGTTATTTCGGTAAATTTGTTCTTCATAATTGAAGCAATTGAGAGTCTGGGGAGATTGCGGGAAATCATGGTGCAGTTTGCAATTGTGCAGTTTCTGGTTCTTGCAATTGTTTTTTGTGTTATTTGGTTATATAACACGGTGCTTGGTAATTTGGAAGCACTTGAAAAGAGTAGGTTAAAAGAACAGGTTATGGAGCGTTGGGAAATACAGTATAAAACAGTACAGGATTCACAAAAGGTCATTGCGACCATGAATCACAACTTGCGTTATCACTTTTTGACCCTCAAAAATCACATCATAAATGGCGAGGCATATAAAGCAGAAGAATATATTTCAAACAAGATAGGAGAGTTTGATGATGTTATTAACACCGGAAACATATCAATTGATGCTATGCTCAACTATTACAAACAAAGGATTCGTGAAACGTTAGATGTTAACATGGAAACAGAGCTCTCAATCCCTTCAAATTTGAAAATTGATACTATTTCAATGGGAATCATCTTAGGCAACGCACTTGAAAATGCACTTGAAGCCTGCGAGCTTTTACAATCATCCAAACGGTTTGTGCGCGTGAAAGCCACTGTTTCAAAGGGGCGTGACCTCATGCTCATTATTTCAAACCCATATCTTGTTGACCCTGTATCTGATGGAGAAGGTAATCTGATTACTACAAAGCCGGCTAAAGATACTAATGGATTGGGGATTGCAAGTGCAAATGAATTATTATCTAAACATAGCGGATATATCCACACTGAATATGAAAATAACATATTTAAGTTTATGCTTATTTGCTATAATATTCTGTAAAATGTTGTTTGTTACATTAAAATAGCAGTTCATTACATTTGAAGCTATAAACCCCTATACAAGAGAAAAAGTTCGTGGTATGGTCAAACTAACCCAGCCACGATTTTTGCGTTTAATGAATGCTCAAATGCAGAATTGAATTATTTTACTGAAAGGACGAATTATATGAAAAATAAGATAAAAATAGCAATTACTCACATTCTCGGCAGTGTCGCTTTATTAAGTGCGGTACTAATTGTAAATCATGCGTGTCCGTTCTTTATCCATCAAGAAAAAGAACCGGAAGAAGTCCGCAAGCTACGTAAGTTCTGATGTTTACGAAAAATGCGGCAAGAAAAACTTGCGACTGGCTAGTGCGGAGCGGTGGAATTGAAGATAGCAAAAGAGTCGTATATGAGTTTGGGCTGGATAAACTATATACGAGCTTGGCAAACTTCGCTATAGCTTCCATAATTGGCTTTATGTTTGGAGTTTTCTTGCAAACTGCGCTGTTTTTCGGAGTCTATATTGCCCTCAGAGTCTACGCAGGCGGTTATCACGCAAAAAGTCCGACAATATGTTTCTTTGTAAGTTTTTTGATACTTATACCGTTCGTTATTGCAATACGATACTATCATCTATGGAATACGCCGATAGTGTTCTGGACTGTGCTTTTGATAAGTGTTGTAACTTTGGTACTTCTGGGAACGGTTGAGAATCAAAACAAGTTACTGGACAGCATGGAGAAAAAAGTGTATCGCCGCCGTTTGCTACGTAATCTAACTGTTATAGTGGCTATTGCAGTCACACTTTCGATTTTATCGCAAGGAAGTTATGCAGTGGCGGTACTGTGCGGAGTAATGCTGACGGCAATCACAGCAGGAGTTGGAAAAATGGTGTTTATTAAGCAGCAGTCTGTTAATAGCCAAGAAAGCTGATTACCTATGACAGTGAGCAACTCGCACTCAACCTCGTAGCTCTTGGCAAGGCGTTTGAAGGTAATATGGAAAGAATAGGTCGAAGGGTAAAAATGATAGAAGAAGCAGTCAGAAATAGTTAGTTTTTAGGAGGTTATTATGAAACTAGAAAAATCAACAGCAATGAAATTATCACCGCCGTGGGTATCGTATCATAAGATGGTACTGGCACTCTTTGCCGAGGATTCGGAAGTGCAA
>WQTE01000104.1 GCA_009786445.1 Oscillospiraceae bacterium
AACATTCATCAATGCGCTGCAAGGCTATTTTGCCGCTCTCAATAGGTGATACATTAAAATTTGCGGTAATTTTGTCAACATCAATGACAACGCCTAAATCATCGGCTCGTGTATCCAAAGCCCCCGTAAAACTGCTTTTACCCGTTCCGTTGACACCACCTATGATGGTGTAGATTTTGGCTGACTGAAAAATTCGTGTGTTTACAGCTTTGTTGACATAGGAGTTGAGACTGTCACCCATAGCCTCGGCAACAGCAAGAATCTCAACCTTTTGACCTTTAGGAACAACGATATGCAAACTATCATAGCTTCGAGCGTTATACTTATTTTTTGCCCTTGTTGAAGATTTCCCGGAATGTAACGCCACTCTGAAGCACCCCCTATGTGCGAGTTAATAAAAACAGTATACACCAAAACATATACTTGCACAAGTATATATTTTGGAGACTCAAATTGACTACACGGTTGAAAACTTGACTGATATGTGATAACTTACTCACACAACAATCAAAGGAGAAAAAACCATGTATGATGTTGTTGCGCTTGGTGAATTGTTGATAGATTTTGCCCCGATAGGAGCAGATGATAGCGGATACCCCAAACTTGCGGCAAAACCGGGAGGAGCACCTACAAATTACTTGGCTGCTCTGACAAAATATGGAGGAAAGACCGCACTGTATGCCAAAGTCGGAACGGATGCGTTTGGTAAACTCCTTGTCAGGACAATAGCTGATACAGGCATTGACACGGCGGGGATTGTAAGCGATGACTCCGTTTTCACAACGCTTGCATTTGTAACACTCGGTGCATCGGGTGAGCGTTCGTTTAGCTTTGCCAGAAAACCCGGTGCCGACACTTGTCTGGCATTTGAGGAGCTTAATCTATCGCTCATAGATAATGCAAAAATGTTCCATTACGGCACTCTCAGCCTGACAAATCAGCCCGCTAAGGAAGCGACCCAAAAAGCTGTGGAATATGCGAAAAAAACAGGAAAACTCATAACATTTGACCCGAACTTAAGAGAGTCGTTATGGGCTGACCTGAGTGATGCCAAAGAGCAAATTCTATGGGGGCTGAGGGAGGCCGACGTAGTAAAAATCAGTGATGATGAGGTAGATTTTCTGTGGGGCAAAAATCCGGAAGATGGTGCGGCCATGCTCCTTGAAAAATTTAACGTTAAGCTCGCTATGGTGACCGGCGGTTCAAGAGGTGCTCTTGTCAGAAATAATAATGCAAAAGCATCAACTTGTTGCCCCGCAGTGAAACCCGTTGACACAACTGGAGCAGGTGACATTTTTACAGGTGCTGCCATAAGTCGGCTACTAAAATTCGGAAAAGCTCCTGAAAATCTTAATGAAAGCGAACTTTCAGAAATGGTGAAATTCGCAGTAACAGCAGCAAGCCTATCCACCCAAACACTGGGCGCAATCCCCAGCATCCCTGAAGAAAAGGACGTTTTGGAGAAGATGAAATCGCTCCCCGATTGCCTGTCTTGCGTATAATTGGTGCGGTAGTTCCGTGCCATGCTCAGATGTATCCGTCCGGTTTTCTTGTTGTGAACTTTTCTCGCAGCCCATATTCAAACCCGGCTTCACTCGGCTTCACAACCTGCACAACATCTGCGACCCTGCGAACAAATTGTTAAGTAAATATGTACAAAAAGCTTATTAAGATTTTATTCATATTTACATATTGCCTTACGAATTCATGTATGATATCATGATTGGTAGAGATGTCATTACAAGTTTAAAAAACTAACGATAAAAGCATAGAGGGGCGATAGGCAAATGATGACGAAGTATAGTCAGCAACTACTGGAGAGTAGGATTCCTGTCTATATTCAAGTGATGGATTCACTAATTGCACAAATGGAAGATGGCACTATCCCGGATGAAATGAGACTCCCATCGGAAAGGGAGTTATGTGATATATATTCAGTCAGCAGAACCACTATACGCCAAGCACTTAAGGAACTCGAAAAAGATGGACTTGTCCGAACATATAAAGGGAGGGGTACCTTTGCAACTGCGAAGCGCATAAATCAGGATATGTCAAGTATGTACAGCTTCACAGAGTCGATGAAGCGGCTTGGGAAAAAGATTTCCACAAAGCTGGTCGACTTTTCAGAAGTAAAATGCGATGGACGTACTGCCAGAAAAATGCAGTGTAACACAGGAGAAAGCATCCATCGTTTTACCCGAGTCCGCTATGTGGATGCTGAGCCGATATTCATCGTGACAACGAACCTACCGTACAAAAGGTTCCCTGATTTTGATGCCAAACGCTTAGCATCCGAATCTCTGTATACAATGCTGATAAACTCATACAACGTCACTTTCAGCGAGGCAAAAGAGACACTGCAAAGTGTTTGTGCTCTAAGAAATGAAGCAGAGCTGCTACAAATGAAATGCGGCGACCCTTGTATGAAAATAGACCGATACACTTACGAAAAAGGTGAGCTTATTGAATATGCTGTCGGAATTGCACGCGGAGATAAATTCGAGTACAACATAAAACTTAAATAAATCCCGGCTAAGAGGTGTATAAATGGAGCAAATAAGTGAATATGTCATAGTCTCTGATTTTGACGGCACAATCACAATAGAAGACTCGACAGTAGAGCTGGTCAATAACTGTGGCAATGCAGAGAATGATCGTATAGAAGTAGATTTTATAGCCGGAACGCTGAGCAACAGGGATGCTATGGCACAGCATTTTGAGGCGCTGAAAATCAGTCTTGCTGACTTTACAGACTTTATTAAAGCAAACATAAATATTGACCCAACATTTGATACGTTTTTGATGGAAACCGGAAGGTTAGGGGTTTCACTAAATATAGTGAGTGCAGGGTACTGCCAAACAGTTGAAACCGTACTGGGAGACAAGCGTTTGCAAGGAGTGGATATTTATGCAAACGTCCTGGCGGGAGAACCTTACGTAAAATCCATCTCTGCAACGGCCGAGCCTGCGTGCGATAAAGCGTTTGGCCCGTGTGGTAACTGTAAACGCGACTGCATGAGAGCAATTCGCCACAAAAGCGGCAAAAAGTTAATCTTCATAGGAGACGGCTTAACAGACCGGTGTGCCGCATCAGAAGCTGATTTGTTCTTTGCAAAAGATGCATTGGCAAGATATTGTAACGAGCAAAACTTGCCGTACATTCCATACAAAAATTTCAATGATATCTTGAATTACTTGGGATTGAGTAATTCCTAACATAACCGATACACACTACTAATGGCATATGCCGATAAAAAGAAGTGGAGACAGAGTCAATGATTACGCAGTTGCTTGAGAAGGAAGGGCACGTACTTACAAATATTTCTTGTGGTTCGTGGGAAGAATTGGTAGATATTCTCGCAGCCACATTGCTGAGCGGAGGCGTGGTTGAGCCGCAATTTGTCGAGTCTGCTAAAGAGGCTGTCAGGCAATTTGGCGGATATGTGGTACTGGTCGAAGATATTGCATTTTTTCATGGGAGGCCGGATGCTGGGGTGCATGAACTTGCACTAACCTTCGCACTCCTTAAAGAACCAATATTTTTATCTGAAAAACGCATAAAGGTTGCATTTTTACTCGCTGCGACCGACAATGTCGGTCATCGCAACTTGCTCAAGGAACTATCAATGTTTCTAAATGATGAAAGCTGTTTGGAACTCCTGCGCAAAGGAGAAAATATAAATGCCATCATGGGTAAATTTAAAGAAATTGAGGAACAAATATGAAGTATCTTGAGTATTACAGCATTATCAAAGAGCAAATGGAGCGGCAGTTTGAAGAAGAGGGTAAGCAGATTGAGCTGGCAGCCTCCTATTGTGCAGAGTCCATTAAAAAGGGGCGTGTGATTCACGCATTTGGTTGTGGACATTCGCAGATATTCCCCATGGAAATATTCTACAGAGCAGGGGGGCTTGTTCCGGTAAATGCATTGTTGATTCCTCATTTAGCACTGTTTCCTAAGGCAAAACTAAGCACATTGCAGGAGCGCATAGAGGGAATCAGCGGAGCCTATTTGGCATTAGAAAATACTGATCCGACAGACACAATGATTATTGTCTCTATATCCGGGCGAAATGCCGGAGTAGTGGATATGGCACTGGCTGCAAAGGAAATAGGCATGAAAGTTATTGCTCTTGCATCCAGAAAGTTTTCCGAAAATACAACATCCCGCCATTCTAGCGGAAAAAATCTCATTGATGTTTCTGATGTGGTGATTGATGTCAAATGTGTAAGTGGCGATGCAGCACTGCAAATTGAAGGCATGGAGCCAAGCTTTTGTGGCACATCAACCGTATTGGGCGTTGCGATTATGGAGGCGATTGTTGCGCAGACAGTGGAAAACTGTGTGAAAGATGGGTTTATACCTCCGGTTTTTGTCAGTTCCAACCTCGACAAAGGCGACAAGATAAACGCTGAGCTTCTTGCTAAGTATAGTGACCTAGTGACTTGTTTATAAGATAAAGTAAAGGAGAGCCGGAATTTATGAAAATAGTATGTGTCTGTGGCTTAGGGATGGGGTCAAGCTTGATCCTCAAGATGACTGTTGAATCGGCAATGCAAAAATTGGGTATACATTGTGATGTGGAGCACTGGGCTGCAGGAACAATGGATACAATGAACGTTGATTTAATTGTTGCGGCAGAAGATTTTCGCGATGAACTCCAAGATTGCAAAAATGTTGTATTTGTCACAAACATCGTAAAGGTAGATGAAGTCAAAGAAGTGCTTGAGGTATACCTAAAATCTAAGGGCTTGATTTGATTTTATTATTGAAAAAATTTCATTAATGGAGGAAAATTTCTATGGAGGCATTGTTGTTCTTATTATCCGTGGTACGGACGCCAGCGCTTATTCTCGCACTTGTTGCACTGGTCGGGCTGATTGTGCAGCGAAAAACGGGTTCTCAAATCTTTGCCGGCACTGTCAAAACAGCACTTGGGTTGCTGATTTTATCAGGTGGTGTCGGGGTTTTGATCACGGCTATCATCCCATTTGTCGTACTGTTTGAAGAAGTGTTCAACCTCAGCGGATTTGCAACAGGGTCTGAGCTTATAACTGGAGCAATGCTCGATGCGGTTCCGCTTATTGCAAGCACTTCGGCACTCATCATGGGTATTGGTTTCTTGGTCAATATCGTACTGGCACGTTTTACACCGCTCAAGTACATTTTCCTCACAGGTCATATGATGTGGATGTCATCGGTTCTCTCTGCGTATGTTCTGTATGCGGCAGGTTTTGGTGAAGCGATGATTATCGTAATCGGCTCAGTAATACAGGGGGCGTTTCTCACTCTATTACCTGCAATCTCGCAGCCTATTATGAGAAAAGTCACCGGCAATAACGACATTGCACTTGCCCACCTGACAACTTTAGGCACAGTGCCCTCAGCCTACATCGGCAAGTTGGTCGGCAACCCTGAAAAGAGTGCTGAAGATATGAAACTGCCTAAGGGTTTGGCTTTTTTCAAAGATACCGCAGTTGCAGTTTCTGTCGTGATGTTGATTTTCTACCTTGTATTGGTTATCATCGCAGGACCGGCGCGTGTTGAGGCGCACGCAGGCGATACAAACTTTTTAGTCTTTGGTCTTTTGCAGGGTCTTGGTTTTGCGGCAGGTGTCCTGATACTGTTACAAGGTGTCCGTATGTTTCTGGGTGAAATAGTACCTGCATTTAAAGGAATATCTGACAAACTTGTCCCGAACGCAATTCCTGCACTGGATGTTCCGGTTATTTTCCCCTATGCGCCAAATTCCCTGATGATTGGGTTCATCATGGCAGTAGTCGGTATGCTTGTGGCTATGGCAACTTCGGGAGCAATATTTGGAGTTGTGCCGCTTGTATCCATAATTGGTGCTTTCTTCACAGGCGGTGTCGCAGGAATTTTTGGTAATGCTTTGGGCGGACGGCGCGGAGCTATCGCATCCGGCTTCGCTTATGGATTTATACTCATTTTCCTATCCGGTGCAACCTTCAGGCTCTTTGACGGATTTAGTGCAATCGGTATTGAGGGTGTGGGACATGACTGCGTTGATGCAATGGTAGCAATGGTGGCATTCCAAAATCCATGGGTCGGACTGGCGATCTTGGGTGGAGCTTTTGTGCTCTTGTCATTCTTTGAGGTGCGTTACCGCAAGAGAACCCATGAAGCGGCAGAAAAAAGCGAAGCCGAGAAAAAAGCATAAGAAAAACATCGAAAAAAGAGGTTTACTGCCTCACAGATAAATGTTTAAGCAAGTGGCGGTGGAGTTTTATACACACCGCCACCTGTAAAGCGAAGAAATCAGTCGGCAATTTGCTTGTAAAATACCGCTGAGCGTGAAGAGGGGAATATGTGCCTGATGAAGTATAAAGGAAATCCGGTCTCGCCCGGTATTGGTCTTGGGAATGTATATCTCTACAAGCCTTTTAACATGGAAGTTGCAGAAGCAACAATTACTAAAGATTCAACAGAAGCAGCGGTGCAGCAGTACCTTGATTTACGTGATAAAGCGCATGAAGAGCTTATAGCTATAAAAGAAGAGCTTTTGCTCACAGGTAATAACGATAAAGCATGCATAGTAGATGCACAGGCGAGCATGCTCCTTGATGTAATGATGAACTCGGAAGTTGAAAAGCTCATACGCGATAGTTTATTTTCTCTCGAAAGTGCGGTAGAGAAGACCTATTCCAAATATGCGGATATTTTCTCAAAAGCAAAATCGCAGCAGATACGTGAACGTGCCACCGATTTGAAAGACTTAAAAACACGGCTGCACCGTATTTGGTTTGGCGTGGAAGAGCAGAGCCTTGCATCACTGGAAAAGGAAGCCATAATCGTTGCACACGACTTATTCCCATCTGATACTGCAAGATTGGACCGCTCAAAGGTGCTTGCGATTGTCACAGAAATTGGTGGTAGCACTTCGCATTCCGCAATTATAGCCCGTAGTTACGAAATACCTGCAATCTTAGGAATTGACGGCATTATGAAAAAATTGACGGACGGTGAACCTGTCATTGTTGATGCCATAGAAGGTGTGCTGCATACCTCGCCGGAAAAATCGACATATGACCACTATACAAAGGTGCTGCTTTCATATTTAGAACAGGCGCGTGAGATTAAGCAGTACTTAGACGTAGAGCCTGTAACACAGGACGGTACGCGCATTGAAGTGAACTTAAACATTGGCTCGGAAAAGCCGGAGGAACTTTCAGGTTCGCCCTACACGGATGGAGTGGGGCTGTTTCGTACAGAATTTATGTACATGGAGGGCTCAACCCTACCCACGGAGGAAGAGCAGTATTTGGCGTACAGAAAAGTTGCCTTGGAGTTTGGGAAACGCCCCGTGATTATACGCACCTTAGATATCGGAGGCGACAAGCAGATAGAGAGCTTTAAATTGCCCAAGGAGGAAAATCCTTTCTTAGGGCTTAGGGCGTTGCGGCTTTGTTTTGGAAACCCTTCGCTTTTTCAAACACAAATTCGTGCGGTATTGCGTGCCGCATGTCATGGGAACCTGTGGCTGATGCTCCCGATGGTTGGGAGCCTTGACGATATCCGCAAGGCGAAAGAGATGATTGAGGAAGTAAAAAAAGATTTGGACAAAGAAGGTGTGGAGTACGTAGCAAATATACCGGTTGGCATTATGATAGAGATTCCCGCCATTGCGTTGATAGCTGAGTTGGTGTCGGAGGAGGTGGACTTTGCGAGCATCGGCACCAATGACCTCTGCCAATACCTCACTGCTGTAGATAGGTTAAACCCCGCAGTTTCCGAATATTATCAAAGCTATCACCCCGCCATGCTGCGGCTGATTAAACATATCGTATCGGCTTTCAGCGCAGCAGGCAAATCAATAAGCGTTTGCGGTGAACTTGGTGGCGAACCGGCCGCAGTTGCATTACTAATAGGTATAGGGCTCCGCAAACTCAGCATGGGAATGTCCTCGATACCGAAAATAAAAAAACTCATTACAGGGCTTACTATTGAAAAAGCAGAAGCACTGGCGGAAAAAGCAATGACATGCAAGACGGCAAACGAGGTCGAGCAATGTCTCAAAGAGGGAATAAAAAATCTCATTTAATTATACTGAAGAGGTGAAGTTGTATTGTATACGCGAAATGTATTGATTCAGAACAGAACAGGGCTGCATCTGCGCCCCGCTTCCGAGTTCGTCGCTCATGCTACGGAATTTAAGTCGGATATTACCATACGCGGAGTTAATGACACAGAAGACTGCGCAGTAGATGCAAAATCTATCATATTGCTGCTGACTATTGGATTAGGGCAAGGTGACGAAGCAGTAATCACTGCAACAGGAGAAGACGAAACCAAGGCAGTTGACTCATTGGTTGCCTTGATTGAAACCAAATTCGGTGAAGATTGAATATCTATAGCTAAATACCGGCTCAGATGCAAAGCGGCCGGCGCTCGACTTCGAGTGAAACATCATGCGGAGTATATGAAATCGCCTCATTGTTTGGCTTGTTTTTAGTTTCATACATTACAAGATTATACGGCGGGGTGCAGACGGCGGTCAGAACAATGCTCCCTGCACCATCTTTTATTGTGGTCAGCAGCCAATCTGAGGTATCAAACCCGCGCTCATTTCGGATAAAACTGATAGGCAGGTTGTTTTGCACTTCATTTTCAAGCAGAATGTCAAGAGTATCCGCACCAAAGGCTTCCAAGCTATCATACTTTGTAAATTCCATAATATTATCCCCCTATATCCCCCGGTAGTGTCAAGTAGACCCACCTATTTTTGTATATAAACCCTTGAAGTACCAAGGGATTACTCCGTATAATTACAATAAAATAGCAATACCCCCTGTTTT
>WQTE01000105.1 GCA_009786445.1 Oscillospiraceae bacterium
AAAGATGACCGCAGTCAGCATTTTCATCTAGTGACTTAAAACAATTTTTTGCTGAATTTTCTCCAAGATATATTTTTACCCACTTTTACTTGACACATACAAAATCGCCCCTTATTTAGCGGCGATATAGACATATTAATGATTTTATGCTATATTTATTGCGTTGTTATTCTTGCTATTCAGGGTGTCCAAAATGAAAAATGAAATCGTATTATACAGACCTAATGAAGTTGCCGAACATATTGAGGTAAGGTTAGATGCAGATACGGTCTGGCTTACGCAAGCGCAGATTGCAGAGCTATTTGGTACAAAGCGTCAAGCAATAACCCGGCACTTGAAAAATATATTTGTTAGTAATGAGTTAGAGGAAAATTCAGTTAGTTCCATTTTGGAACTAACTGCGGCTGACGGCAAGAAGTACGACACAAAAATATATAACCTTGATGCAATTCTTTCGGTGGGTTATCGTGTAAATTCAGCAAATGCAACACTATTTCGCCGTTGGGCGACAGATACTCTAAAAGAATATTTGCTAAAAGGCTATGCCATAAACAGCCGCATGAATCGAATTGAGGATAAATTTGATGCCCTTAATGACAAAGTCGAAGAAATGGGTTTGCAGCTAAAGACTCAACAACTCCCCACGCAGGGTGTTTACGTTGACGGACAGGTTTTCGATGCTTATGAGCAGATTTCTAAAATTATCCGTAGTGCCAAACAGAGTATTGTGCTGATAGATAATTACATTGACGATAGCGTTCTTGTTCAGCTATCTAAGAAGAGCAGTGGTGTGAAAGTCTTGTTGCTTACAAGCAATATAAGCAGCACTTTGAGGTTGGATGTTCAAAAAGCCAATGCGCAGTATGGTGGTTTTACTATAAAACAGTATACAAAAAGTCATGACCGCTTCATAATAGTTGACGGTGGTAGAGAAGTTTACCATGTTGGCGCATCCTTGAAAGATTTGGGTAAAAAATTGTTTGCTTTCACAAAAATGGACAAAGAATCTGTAAGTAATTTGATAAATGCCGTATCGAGTCTAATATAAGCCGCTTTTCATCAAGTGCTGTGTTATAGCTACACTTCCAACCCCGATGGCTTGGATTTTGACACAGTTGCAGCTTGTGTTGTGGCTTGTTGCGAGGCTACTCGCTGTTTTGCAGCGGCGAGGTTGCCGAGTAGTGACTTCTTATCTTGCTCTGCTGCTCTGTTTTTAATGATAATGTCGTAGCCGTCCCTCTTTCCGTGGCGGATTGCCTCCCTGCGTGTGCCGTGCCTGCTTACCAATTTGATGTTTTGCACATCTTCCGGCACTCCCGCTATGAGGTAATATGCGCCATCGTATAACCTTCTTACATATGCTGTTTGTTTCACAATCTAATCTTACTCCTGTCTTTAATCATCTATGGGCGGCTTGCGCCGCCCATAGGGTGTTTTTTAACGTCTGTCAAATTCCAGTTTAAAGTTGACAAAACCGTCTCCTGTATCGTCTAAAACTACTGTTGCATCATATGTTTTGCCTGTTTTGGCTGAATATAATCCTGTTAGGCGCGCACGTTTGTCTCTGAGTAGTGCTGTGACTATCGGTGCGGTCAATGGTTTTCGTTTGTTTGTCCAGAACTTGCTTTCGCGCCAAATTTTAAAGCCGCATGTTTTACCAGCGCAGAAGAAACCTTTATTGCCCTCATGTACCTGCAAGCCGCAGCGTGGGCAGTTGCCGAGGGGTTTGCTTGTTGGCGTAATGTCCGAAAACAGTGTCTGATACTGAGGTTTCGGTGTTTTATTTGCCTGCACTATTTTTGTGACGAACTGCGTTATCCCGTCCATAAATGTACTGCTGTCGAGCGTACCGCTTTCAATTTGGCTCAATTTATGTTCCCATTCAGAGGTCAGCTTGGCTGATGTGAGCGCTTCGGGGAGTACGGCGATGAGTGTCATGCCTTTTTCTGTGGGTATCAGGTTTCGTTTGTTTCGTTCAATAAGCCCGGCTTTGACAAGGCGTTCAATGACACCTGCACGGGTTGCGGGAGTTCCTAACCCACGCCGCTCAGATTCATCGGGCATGTCCTCAGCGCCTGCCGTTTCCATGCCTGATAGCAGTGTGTCCTCTGTGTAGCGTTTTGGCGGTGATGTCGTACCTTCCTTGACGGCAGGGTTTACCTGAAATATTTGACCTGCGGAAAAGACGGGTAGCGGCTGTGGCTCATCGGCTTTATCTTCGAGGGTCGGTTTAGCTACAGACTTCCAACCCTCCTCAATCACTGTTTTACCTTTTGTCTTGAACTCCGTGCCGCCTGCGTCGAATGTGACCTCAGTTTCCATATATCGGTGTTTGTCGGCAACGGCGCAGACAAGGCGGGTTTTAATCATGTCAAGGACTCTGCTTTCACCGTTTGGCAGTGAAGAAGTGTCAATCTCTATGGATTGCATTGTCGGCACCAAAGCGTGATGGTCGCTGACTTTGGCTGTGTTTATGACCTGATACACGTTGCATACCGCAGACGGGTCAATTGCCGATACGAGTGCCACTGTGCTTTTTGTCATGTCATCGGTGAGGAATCTGCTGTCAGTCCGTGGGTATGACACAAGTTTCTTTTCGTAGAGCGATTGGGCGTACTCCAAAGTCTGCTGTGCAGTGAACCCAAGATTGCGGTTGGCTTCGCGCTGTAGGGCGGTCAGGTCATAGAGCTTTGGTGGTAAAATGTTTTTCTCCGTATGTTTGACATCGGTAATTGTTGCAGAAGTACAGGCTTCCATTATCTGCTCTGCCTCTGCTTTACTGTCAAACCGCCCGCTTGCCGCCGTAAATGAGCTGCCATCAAGTTCAACGGTGTAAAACTGTTGAGGCACAAACACCTTTATATCACTCTCGCGCTTAGTCAGCATGGCAAGTGTAGGCGACTGCACCCTGCCTGTGTTGAGGGTTGTACCGTAAAGTATTGAAAATAGGCGGGTTGCGTTGTAGCCTACTGCCCAATCAGCTTTTTCACGGCACGATGCGGCAGCATAAAGGTTGTCAAATTCTGCGCTGTCGATTAGCTTTGTAAAAGCGTCCTTTACAGCTTCATCTTCCATAGAAGCAAGCCAGAGGCGCTTTACAGGCTTTTTGCACTTAGCGTACTCGTAGACCAGCCTGAAAATAAGCTCGCCTTCACGTCCTGCGTCGCAGGCATTTATGATACTGCTTACATCCTCACGGTGCATCAGCCCTTTAATGATATTTAGCTGTGCGGACTTATTCTTGGACGGCAGATGCTTCCAGCTCTGTGGGATAATGGGTAAATCCTCGTACCGCCATTTTGCGTAATTTTCATCATATGCATTTGGTGGCGCGAGTTCAAGCAGATGTCCGTAACACCATGATATGATGTAACCGTTGCCATGAAAAAAGCCGTCCTCACGGTTCTTGACACCAAGGACGGCAGATATTGCCCCTGCAACTGCCGGTTTTTCAGTTAAAATTAAGACGTTCATTAAAAATCCTCGCTCTCATCATCGTCATCGCTGTCGTCGTCCTGCGTTTCATCTTCATCATCATAATCGTCGTCATCCGCATAGGCATTTTTCTTCGGGCGCACGATTTTGAAGTAATAACCTGCGGCACCGATGGCGATAACTGCTATGGCAATAAAAATGAGTGTGCCGCTATCACTATCGCCGCTTTCCGGTTCGGGTTCGGGTGTTTCTTCCGGTATCTCAATGACCGGAGGTTCGGGTGTTTCGGGAACAACAGGTCTGCCATCACCGGGTACTGCGAGTGCATACAAGTCATGTTCGGTCACTGCGTTTAGAAAGTACACATTTTCCGACATTCTTTGGCGGTCAACCACGAGATAGAATACGTTGCCCTCCGGTGTCTCAAATGCGAAGAACTCTTTGCCGTCACCGTCTGTTGCGTTGTCTATAACCGTTGCCGTGCCATCGTGGGTGAATGGGTTATCTTCGGAGAATGGGTAATCGTCAATTACTACACCCGGCTCATCGGCATCAGGGTTATGTACAGATTCTGCGGCATGGATGAAAAACGGGTTCCTGACCATAACCGTATCGGAATCATTACCCGTAATTTCACCCAGCGGCACAATAATATATTCGCCCGTAGCGTCCGTCAGCTCAAACAAGTCTATCTCCAAATCGTGTATCAGCCCCGTATCCTTGTCGGTAATAGTAATGCTCAGTTTGTCACCGGAGAGCCGTATATCCTCCACGCGAAATTCTTCAATCATCTGTGCAGGGTCGCCGTCCGAATGTGCGAGTGCCGTAGTATCAGTCATAAACAGCAGCGCCATAATGAGTGTTAGCATGAGCATTGTTGCCAGTTTAGGTATAGTCATCTTCATCATAATCAATTGATTCCTCCATATCAGTGTCATTGTGTACCGCTACAGTATCGGCGTTTGGTTTGCGCAGTGAGTGCATAAGTTTTGCGAGTTCTGAGTCACTTATCCTCTCACTGCGCACAAGCGCAATAATCTGCTCATTTTCCAGTACGGTTTTTTGCCGCTCCATGTTGCGGAGCTTTGTTTGAAGTTCGCTTATTTTTGCCTTGGTCTTTTCTATTTCCGCTACCAGTTTCTGTGTTTTTTGGTTTTCCATTTTTGTCTCCCTGATTAGTTTATGGTCTGCCGAAGCCATAAAAGTGCCTTATCCAGTATGGTGTCTCCACCGAAACATATCCAATCGGGTTCCCGGCATGAATCATCATCCCGTCACCGACGTAGATTCCGACATGGGTGGGTAGATGTGGCTGCGGCGCATTGTATGTATAATTGAAGAAAATGAGGTCGCCCGGCCTTGCTTGTTCGCGTGTTATGGGCGTAGTGATACTGTAAAGCCCCCTTGCACCCAAGCGACCAAAATCCCATCCCGTCTGATTAAGCACCCAACTGACAAACCCCGAACAGTCAAAAGAAGTCTGAGGACTGGAGCCGCCCCACACGTATGGCCATCCTAAAAACTTCTCCGCTTCCGCAATAATTGCCGCAAACGTCTCATCGTCTAAATATTCAGGCGGTATTGAGTGCCGTCCGTAATCCTGTAGTACAGATGCATTGGGGAAACTGCCCGTGGGGAACAGGTCAGGACGGTTGCCCAGTGTTTTCATAAGCACGGCATATCTCCCCAGCCTTTCTGCGCTCATTATGTAGACAGGCAGGTGGGACAGGTTAAAGTTTTCGAGCGTGACGGTGATAATTCGGTATTCATACTCAACCTCAACTTCCTCCTCGTGTGTTTCGCCAGTCTCTGGGTCAATGACAGTCACTGTTTCGGTGCGTGTGCGTATCTCAATTTCTACTGTCTCCGTCAGGATATATTGGAGGTCAAACAGCATTTCGAGCGTACTGCGCACATCGGCGAGTGTCCATTCGCCGTCATGCAGTGCATGGAGTATAGACATCAGCACATAGGGGTCATGCTGTATGTCATCAAGCTCAAAGTGGTACTCATCATAGTCCGGATTGAGTTCCTCATAGTTATCGAGCAAATATTGAAGTTCGGCTTCCATCGCCGAGTAAGCGGCTTCTGCACCGAGCATATCCGCATCATCTGCCAGATATGTGGTAAGTATGACGGTTGCAATGCTGCCACCGCCGAGTGAAGTGCCGGTACTGAACAGGGATGTTATGAGAAATCCAAACAGGGCGAGCAGCAATACAACAGCCGCCGCTATGGGATAGATGAGCTTGAAACAGGGTTCCAACTAATTTATGTATTTCAAAACAATCAAGGAACTGCACTTGTGATTACCATTTCAGGTGAAAGATTGATTGTTGACAATGAACACGCAGAATTCTCTCAAATTATATTGGATGGGCGCAGTGCGGATATTTATGAGGGTGTTGACCCAAGTAGTCTCAATATGATTGTTATTTATGATGATATGACAGGCTTGTTTATTACGTTGGACTCAGAAATAGAAATCGCAGAACTCATTTTGATTGCTGAGAGTATTGGGTAAAACAAGTAAATAACGTGCATTACTGGGATTTTGACAAGGTTAGTAAAAATATTTTTATTTATTTTTTGAAAATAGGTGACAAATGGCCTTATAAATTTGTCTAAGAGGGTGAATATATTTTTCGGAGGTATCATACATGAAAAAGTCAATTATTGTAGTAGCACTTGTAGTAGTCGCATTTTTTGTTCAAACTGGACAGGCACTCGCAGTACAACCAGAAGAAGCACCGCTAATCGTAGAAAAAGTAATTTCTGCACCAAGGCTGACCCTAATCAGAACAATTAGTCCATCAATCAGCGTATCTGGAACAACAGCAACTTATGGGCTTTCGGTTACATGTGACCCAACAGTCAAGAGTGTAAAGGCTGTCTTTCAGCTTCAACAGTGGAGAAATGGGACATGGACGAATTACGGCGCAGCATGGGAGACATCAGCATCACAATTCTATCTCTCTGCCAGTGGTACAAGGAGTATAGTAAGCGGATATTCCTACAGGCTGAAAGTAAGCATCACCGCATCGAATGGAACCACGGCAGGTTATGCTACTGAGTATTCGAGATAGGAGTTGATGCCAAACTGACAGCTGCAAATAAAAGAGGAGGAAGCGACGGGTAATTAGTGTTGAAACAGTGGATAGGCGACCACTAAGCTCGCCAAATGTAATCAAACTACAAAGTAGTAACTAAGAAAGGTTTACCGAAATGAAGAAAATTGTAAGTTTGCTAGTTATATGTCTAGCGTTAGTAAGCATAACCCCTATGACCGCACTTGCGAGTTCGGAAAGTGTCTATATTGACGAAACTCAGCAAGAATACCTTGAGTATCATCATCAAGTCAATTTTGATGATTTGGACGTGTTTCTTGTCGATGGAAAAACACTTGACATCGCTATCAGCGGAAACGTAAGGAGTAGACAAAAAAGTGCAGCAGAAAGAGACATCGACATATTGATGACTGCTCTTTCCGACTATAAAGATATTAAAGATGAGTTTATTGCCACAATGACTAATAATGAGCAATTAGCGGCAATAAGTTTCACTGAAGCCCCATTAATATGGGTGGATGACCATTATGAAAGAGTGTTGGCATCAAACGAAGAATCTTTAGTTGATTCAAAAGCTGGTACACGTAGTTCAAGCAGCTCCAGTTCAAGCAAAAAAGGCAAATTCTCACTGTGGACATCAGTGGTTCGTGATTATTCGGCTCTGTCAAATGGACAATATAAATATACAACGAGAACAAATGGGGCTTGGAGTGAGAATAGTTTTGTAGGTGGGACAAACTATCCAGCCAGTGGAAATGATTATGTATTGCAATCCACTCCAAACACATGGACGAGAAAATCTCACAGCATGACCGCCCAATATGACAACAACCCAAGAACAGGCGTAAGTGGTACTGATTTTTGGGCAGAGAATGGAAGCACCAATTATATCAGATATGTTATTTTGGATGACCCGTTTGGGATTGCACAAGCTCGCCAGAACAAAAGTTTTGCACTATCTTGTGTTTCTGAAGGCCCTGCTGCTTCAACAGCTAGAATGATTAATAGTTATTACGTTCACACTTGGAGCAAAATCACTATCAGTGCTTCGATAAGTGCCAGTTCGAGCAAGGAAGTTGCCCTCTCTATCACTCCGTCTAAGACAACGGATCAATGGCAGCTATACAACTACATATCATTTAATTTCTAATACTCAATAAATTTTTATCTACTCAATTTTTCCATTTCAACAATCACCGAAATGGAAAAATTGAGTAGACCGAGCGATAAGGGTAACCAATCAATATATCAATCTTGTGTTTTTTTAGGTATCAGGTAAATCCACCATATCAGATGAGAGGAGAATCAATATGAAGAAGAAATTAGTTCTGGCGACAGTCACGCTCTGTCTTGTTGCTCTATGTACAACCGTTATGTTTTTCGTGCTATTCATGTCAAAATCAATTACATCATCAGAGGTAATGCAGTTTTGCCTTGACAACAGCACTACAGAAGCCACCTCATTTAGCAGATTTGGAATTTCTGGATTCCCACAGTACGCATTTTGGATAGCTACAGGTAATAACGAAGCGCAGGAACTGTTCATATTCAGGAAAGCCCGATTCGGGTTTTTTAGTGAAACTAATAGGTTTAACTTCGTAAACAGTGTTGCCAGCGACCCAAGTGAAATTGTGAGTAGTGTTATGTTTATGCCTCGCGATGATAGTGGTGAAAAAATGAATACAAATCTACTTGTGTTCTTCTCGTCTAATACACAAAGCCAAAGTATAGCAAGTTATAGCATAGTTTTTGAAGAAGATAGCGATGTTTGTATTAGGGAGGGTGGCGTAGGTACTGACCAATGGTTTGTTGTCAGCGTTTCAAACTTAGGAACTAATAATGGTATGTCAAGGAAATTCATTAGTGCTGATTTTTTCGATAGAGATGGAGGACTTGTTGATTCAACAATTAGGTAAGTGTTCCGTCTGAGGGTGTATGGCAGTCATAATATTACGGGTGGGTCAGACATCCGTTAAACCTAAGAAACTCTTTGCAGAGTTCCTTTAGGTACCTGCCAAACTCATCTTGGGAAAACGTGAAATCAACAGACATTTCTGACCTCCGCTTCGACAATGTTGTGCCTTATAAACTCAGGGATGGATGCCTTGATACTCTCTTGTTTTGGGTGTTCGCTGCCAATTACCATGCACATTACATGAACTCCTGAAGGGTATATGACTTCGCTCAGGCGCATACTGCGTATGTCATTGTA
>WQTE01000106.1 GCA_009786445.1 Oscillospiraceae bacterium
TGATTTATGGAGTCTTTTTTGCGAGAACAGTGGCGCAATGCTCTCTGGCTCGCAAAAAAGCGGAATAAATTATCCATTTTTGGCGACATGTGTACAGTAACCTTGTGCTATCACTCTACTTCACTTTTGATAGTTTTTCTAGTATGTCACAGTTATTTTTCATTACAACCACAATTACTTCAAAGTGTAGCCACATCAATTTAACATTGCATTTTACTCCGCTCTGAGGTATGCTAAAATTACATTTCAAAAGCAGGTTTCGGAGGAAGTTTTTGTGGTAAAAATCAGAAAAAAAGTAAAATTGAGTGCACCGGTTCTAGCCGCGTTTCTGCTTTTATTATTTGCCGTAGCTTGCAACTTTGCAGGCTCAGAGTATGATGAATATGCAGAGCAGGGAGCGACGGCACAGGAGACATCGCCACCGGATGATACGCCGCATGAAAACGAAAACAACGATGATACCATAACTGATGAAACATATTCGCCGATGCCTGATGACGTCGAAAAATATGACACCGGAAGTCAAGATGATAACGCGGAAGATTATACGCCGCAGGAAGAATTGCAAATTTTCGAGCCGATTATAATTACAGAATATATGCGGCTGACAATAGATAATATCGCAGCCTTACACGGTGCAGTTGGTGTTCAGGTCGCTATTATTCAAAACGGTGAGATTATCGGAACCCATGAGTTTGGTTATGCAACAAGAGGGTCGGTGCCTATGAGAGACGACACAAAAATACGTGTCGCTTCACTGACAAAACCTGTACTTGCAATGCTTGCCGTGCGACTACATGAGCAAGAGCTTATAGATATTGATGCTGATATTGGCGATTATTGGGGCATTACTGTCCGCAACCCCAACTATCCTGATATACCAATCACAATTCGCCATTTAATGACACATACATCTTCTATACGTGCATTTGAATTCCCGTTTCAGTCAAGTGAATCGGCACACCGAAATCAGATTCAGGCGGGAAACTTCTTTAAAGAGCAGCGGCCGGGAGAAATAAACTCATGGTACTATAACAACTTTGCCTATTGTTTTCTTGGTGTTACGCTTGAGATAGCTACGGGTGAAACGGTGAACGCTATGGCAAGCAGGTTCTTTTTCGAGCCGCTGGGCATTGATGCGGCATTCGGATCCGGCAGTATTTCAGACACAGACAATCTTGCAACACTATACAGGAGCAACGGAAACATCGCCCGCTCGGTGCAGGCGCTCAGGGAAACTATCGGCAGCAATTATCCCGGTCAGAGCGGTCTGCAATTTACCGGTGGATTAACCATAAGTGCGAGTGATTACGCAAAACTAATGGCTGCGCTGATTGGAGGCGGAGAAGTTGGCGAAGTACGAATACTGAGTGCCGAGTCCGCAGAGCTGCTCAAATCATCGCAAGGCACTGTCCTCGGCGAGCAGTGGCAAGGGATAACATCTATGTTCAATCACTCGCCGGCACTGCGATGGTGGACAAATATGCTGGGGCAAGAGGAACTGTTCTGGCATACAGGCGGCGCTTTTGGCGTTGCGGCACTAACGGCGTTTAACCCGATAAGCGGTAACGGGGTCATTGTTGTAACAACGGGAGCAAACCTAGAGCGCCTTGACAATTACATACACGTGATTTGCGCAGAAATCGCCGAAGTTGTGCTGAAGCAGGGGGACGGGGGAGCTGCTTCATAGTATAATGCTAGCAATAGGTAGTGATGCGGTGAAGCAGCACCCCCGTCCCCCTGCTTCACATCGCCTAAAACAAGTCGATAAAAATCAAAATATTTTGATTTTTATTGACTTATTTGTCAGAAAGTGTAATAATCATAGAAAAATGCAGGGGGAGATAGTGTGAAACGGAAAATATCTGCTAAATTGCTCGCTTGGAAAAATAAGACTTCGGGGAGAATGCCTCTGCTTATCTATGGCGCAAGGCAAGTCGGAAAGACTTACATCATAAACGAATTTGGAAAAGAACACTATGAAAGTGTAGCTTATTTCAACCTTGAAACTAACAATACTGTAAGCTCTTACTTTTCCGAGAATATTGAGCCGGAAAGAATCTTGATGTTTCTCGAGACACAAGCTCAAATGCAGATTATTCCCGGCGAAACGCTTATTATATTCGATGAAATCCAAACTTGCGAAAGAGCGTTGACCTCGCTGAAATATTTTAATGAACTCGCCCCTGAATATCACATCATAGGTGCAGGAAGTTTGCTTGGTGTTGCAATCAACCGTGAGAAATTTTCTTTTCCTGTCGGAAATGTTGACTCCATTACACTCTATCCTTTGGACTTTGAAGAATTTTTGTGGGCTTTAGGCGAAGATAGGCTTTGCTGCGATATTAGGTCATCTTTTGAGTTAAGTGAGGCATTGCCGCACGGATTGCACGAAAAGGCACTGGAGTATTATCGGCAGTACCTGATAACCGGTGGTATGCCAATGGCAATCAGGACATTTTGTGAGACCGGCAGCTTTTTGACTGTGCCTGATGTGCAAAGCAAAATAATTAACGATTATATTTCTGATATGGCGAAGTATGCAAGCAATTCGGAGAGTGTAAAAATTCGCGCAGCATTTGATTCTATTCCGGTTCAGCTTGCGAAAGATAACAAGAAGTTTCAATACAAGCTAGCCATGAAAGGCGGCACTGCAAATTTATTTGGAACTGCTATTGACTGGTTGCTTTTTGCAGGCACTGTACTAAAATGCGAGAGGATTAGCCAAGGCACTATGCCGCTTTCTGCATACAGAGATTTGTCGGGATTTAAGCTCTATATGGGAGATGTTGGTCTTTTAATGCTTAAAAGCGGAATTTCGCAGCAAAGCATTCTCTCAGCAGGCATCGCAGAAACTCCATTTCTCGGTGCAGTTGCAGAAAATTACGTGGCACAATCACTTGTCTGCAACGGTTATAGTATTTTCTACTGGACCAGTGAAGGTATCGCTGAATTGGACTTTGTAATTCAAAAGGATAATGATATAATAGGTATTGAAGTTAAAAGCGGTACTCGCACTAAATCAAAAAGCTTAAATTTATTTGTTACAAAATACAAGCCTACTTACTGCATAAGAATCTCTTCAAAGAACTTTGGTTTTGAAAACAATATCAAAGCAGTACCGCTCTACGCAGTTTTTTGCCTATAGCTTAATGCTTTGGCAGTTACAGGTCACAGGCTGTTTCATAGCATAATGCTAGCAACAGGTAGTGGGTCGGTGAGGCAGCACCCCCACCCCCACCTGCTTCACATCATATCAAATAGCCTATCCACTATGCCCTGCATGGGGAATTGACCTATTTTTTTGCCCTTGGCGAAGATTATTGCCTCACTGCCCGCGCCTGCTATGCCGTAGTCTGCGTGGCTTGCTTCGCCGGGACCGTTGACAGCGCAGCCCATGACGGCGATTGTTTGGTTTTTTGAAACTAAATCATCTGCGACAACCGAAGAACTATCTTTTCGAGAGAGCGAAGCTGCCGCAGACTCTTTTTGCGCAAGTCTTAGCTCCACTTCATTTGCAATGCCTATTATATCTATGTCGCACCTGCCGCAAGTCGGACAAGATATAACATCTGCACCCGGGCGCAGACCGAGCGACTTCAGAATGGCTTTTGCCGCTAAAACTTCACGCTCCGGCGGCGCAGTTAGCGACACCCTTATTGTATCACCAATGCCGTCAAGCAGTAGCGAGCCAATGCCTATTGCACTTTTGATTATTCCGTTATACTCCGTCCCTGCTTCCGTGACTCCGACATGGAGCGGATAGTTCGTATGTTCTTTTAGCAGTCTGTAGGTTGCGACAGTCAAATTTACATTTGAGGATTTTGCAGAGAGCCAAATATTGTTGAAATCGTACTTTTCCAGCAGTGCAACATGACTCATTACACTCTCTACCATAGCTTCAGGTGTCACGCCGCCGTGCTTTTCGAGAAGCTTTTTTTCTAAGCTGCCGCCGTTTACGCCAATCCTTATAGGGATATTTTTATTCTTACACATATCTGCAACGGCTTTTACTTTCATTTCGCCGCCGATATTACCGGGATTTATGCGTATTTTGTCCGCACCTGCCTCAGCTGCACGCAAAGCGAGCTTGTGGTCGAAGTGAATGTCGGCAATAAGCGGTATGTTTATGTTCTCTTTTATTTTTTCTATTGCATCCGCCGATGAAATATCAGGCACTGCAACACGGATTATGTCAAGACCAAGGGCCTGAAGAGCGTTGATTTGCCGCACCGTCGCCTCGATGTCATCGGTTTTTGTAGTTGTCATTGACTCGATTGTGATGTAATCGCGTTTCATATATGACCCTCGTTGCTTAATTGTTCAGTTTTAGTCAGATGATATTCCTACCAGCCCACCAGTCTGGCTATATCGTTGTACATTACCAAAACCATCAATCCGAGTAGAAGAACCATTGCTCCCGTGTTTATGTAGCCTTCGTATTTGGGATCAAGCGGGCGGCGGGTTATTTTCTCTATCACCCACGTCAATACAGTAAACAGAATCCTGCCGCCATCCATGGCGGGTATAGGCAAGAGATTGACCACAGCCACGTTTACGCCAATGAATGCAGTAAAATGCACAATAGAAGCCAGTGCAATTGCAAAAGTCGGAGATTGCTGCCCCACTTCATGCATAGCATTTACAATACCTACAGGCCCTGCAACATCTCGCACACTTGCATCACCGCTTACCATCATCATTATGCTGACACGAATCATCCGAATAAAGTTGAAAGTACGATATGCGGCAAATTGCAGATTGTTGAAGAAAGACGGCTCTATTATCTCAAAATGCAGATTGCGGTATCGAAATTGCTCCTCACCATCAATTATTACAGGTCTTCTTTCGTATTCAAAGTATACGCCATCACGCTCCAGCGTGAAAATTATTGGATTACCCGCTGTTAAGTGTAAATTAAAAAACATTGTAAAGTCATCGTGATAAAAAGTGCGCTCGCCGTTTATTGCAACTATCCTATCTCCCGCCATGAGTTCACTCGGCCCCAATTCGGGGAACATATCGGTCACATCGCTAATCGTTGTGCCGGCAAACCCATCTGCACCGAGTGTCAGCGCAAGCACTATGATAAAAGCCGCTATAATGTTTGCTACGCTGCCTGCCGCAAGGATTACAATACGTTTCCACCGCTTTTGTGACATGAACGCACGGGGATTGGGCTCCTCGCTCTCCTCGTGTTCACCTTCCATGCTGCAAAATCCACCGAAGGGGAGTATCCGCAAGGAATAAAGCGTTTCCTTGCCTTGCTTCCACAAGATTTTCGGGCCCATGCCTATGGCAAATTCGTTTACCTTGACTCCCATGGATTTTGCGGCTATAAAATGTCCAAGTTCATGAATGGCAATAATTATGCCAAACGCCAATATCGCTAGTGCTATATACATTTGTTTGTGTTCCTTTCATTCTTATACTCTGCTAGAAGCATCAGAGTAAATCGCATTTTCTATCATCTTTGGTATATCCAAAAACCTTATTTTTCCGCTCAGGAAAAGCTCTACAGCTTTTTCATTTGTTTTGTTTAATATCTTACACGCACTTTGACCGAGTTTTGCTGCCTGATAAGCGAGGCGCAGACAAGGAAATGTATCTAAATCAGGTTCTTCAAAAGTCAGCTTTCCAAGCTTTGCGAGGCTTAGCGGAGCGGAGAGTGACGGCTTTCGCTCGGGATATGTCAGAGCGTATTGAATCGGCATACGCATGTCGGGTACCGAAAGCTGTGCCAACGTGCTTCCGTCAGTGTATTCGACCATTGAGTGAATGATGCTTTCGGGGTGGATAACAACCTCTATTTTGTCCGGTGAAACGCCAAATAGGTGCATGGCTTCTATCAGTTCCAGACCTTTATTCATGAGGGTTGCGGAATCAATTGAAATTTTCTTACCCATGTTCCAGTTTGGGTGCGCCAGAGCTTGCTCCGGAGTGATACTTTCGAGGTCTTCACGCGATTTTCCTCGAAACGGCCCGCCTGATGCGGTTAAAATCAGCTTGCTGACTTGTGAGCCGCTAACTTCGGACTTATTCTTTAGACATTGAAAGATAGCAGAATGTTCCGAATCTACAGGAATTATTTCTGTTTTGTGCTTTTTTGCTGCTTGCATAACTTGCTCGCCAGCACATACCAGCGGTTCTTTATTCGCAAGTGCTATACGTTTGCCTGTTTCAGAGGCTGCAAGAGTTGGGGCAAGACCTGCCATGCCTGAAATTGCGGTTACTATTATGTCAGCACCGCTGTTTTTTGCGATGTCTATCAGCTTCGCTTCACCATCGGGCTCACTGCTTAAAACAACCGTTTCGGGCTTAAACTCGTCTTTTTGCTTTTCAAGCAGTTCTATGTTGCCGTGTGCTGTAAGGGCAATAACTTTCAAGCCGAGATGTTTTGCGACCTCAAGTGTCTGCCTGCCAATAGAGCCAGTAGAGCCTAAAATTGTGAGTGTTTTCATAAAGTCACCCGCTACAAAATTATAAAAAGTAAATACACCATCGGTGCGGAGAAAATCATGCTGTCGAAACGGTCTAGCATACCGCCATGACCGGGGATTAGATTTCCGTAGTCCTTTATGCCTAATTTGCGCTTTAGTAGAGAGAACGCAAGGTCGCCGATTTCTGTTATCACAGAACCGACCAACCCGATTGTGAGAAGTACCGGAATCGAAACGGTCATACCGGTAAAGTGCTGAATTATCAGACCATATACAAAAATGCCCACCGTACCGATAATTATTCCGCCGATACACCCCTCAATGGTCTTATTAGGACTGATGTTCGGAAACGCTTTGCGCCTGCCCATGGAAACGCCAACAAAATATGCACCTGAATCCGTAAAAATCGTCACAATAACAGGGAATAATACGAGCCACTGCCCCCAAGGCATGACTCGGAGCCAATATAAACTTGACAGGGCAAGAGGAATCGGGATAATGCCGAGAAAGGACACGAATATCCTAAACACTGTAAATTTCGCTTCTTTCCCCGCTCTGAAAAGTTCAATCGCAATCAGGGTGCATATAACAACCAGAGTAATAGCAAGGACTATCGGTGGGAATATAATCAAAATAGCCAAGAATATAGGTAATAAAACTAAGGCGGCTAAAATTCGTGTTTTCATGTTTGTGACTGTTCCTCTCTATTGTGGCTATTTTATCAGATTCCGAGGTATCAATCAACTAAATAAATCCGAAAAAATAATTGAAATTCAAAACTAAGTATGGTAAAATCAAAATTGCAGGGAGACTGGGCAGTCTGGACGGACAGTCAAAGGAGTACCCTGCGTATGAAGGCAAAACACTCGACGGGCGACTGTCGGGTGTTTACTCTCTCTGCAAAGGGGCTGTTGCATTCAATTCACAAACATTTAACAAACAATCCCAAATGTAGAAACTTTGTAGAAAAGCATACCCGTAAGTTTTAGTTTTCTACATAAAACACCCCAAAGTGTGAAAAGCCTCACATCGGGGTGTTTTCCTTGTGGTTGCAATCTTTATTAGATTTGTGATATGCTCTGCCCGCAAGCATGACGACGGCTAGGCTGCTTCGGAAAGGAGTAGCGATGGATATATCAACAATACTGGCACTCGCGCAAATCTTCGTGTCTTTAGTGGCGTTGGTAGTAACCATAGTTATTTCTCGTAAAAGCGAGAAATAACCGCCACTAACGTAACGGCTCTTCCTCAGATTCCAAATCTATATTGGGAGCAGCCGCCGATAGCACGGCAAGCTGTCCGATTGCTTGTATGGTAGCATATGGCACTGCTGTTTGTCAAGTAAAATCCGCACTTGCCTACACCCACAAATCCGCACTTGCCTACACCCACGTATATCACTAAAGTTCCAAGACATGAACTAACTCAGGGAAATAACCAACAGTCACCAACTCACTTTGCTGCTAATTCAACACACACAATACCCGAACTCGCCCAGCCCTCCCCTGCAACCGCTGACTATGGGCTGTTTGCGCATATTTGCGGGACGATTGCCATCGTCCCCTACGGAAAATTTGCAACCTGTACGCCTTGCAAAAAAGACGGGCAAAAGCCTGTCTTTTTTGTGTTTAATAAGTTAGTTATTTTGTAAAAAAGTGTTATCAAATTATTTATATATTTTTTGATGAGATATGCTATACTCGCCGTAGAATCAAGACAATGTGGCGGTACGGTTACGCAAATGGCATAAAGGAGGAACTATCAAATGAGAGCAATTAACTGGACTAAGCTGGACTTTTTGGCACTGGTTTTGATTCCGGTGCAGTTTCTTGTGGCATGGGTCATTGTTTCAATGCAGATACCAAATGTGCAAAACACTGCATTGATTGTAATGTTTGCCCTTGTATTATTATCTGCGTTCATACTTGCTAAAATCTATGGTACGGTATTAATGAATGACTGGGCAAATTATCGCAAAAAAATCTGGTTAAAAATTTTAGTTTCACTAGTGGGTGCAGCCTGTATTGTTGCCGTACTTCATGTTGTTAGATTGTTGATGTCGCAATTCATGCCCGTTTCGTCAGGTTCGGCTGTGAGCGAA
>WQTE01000107.1 GCA_009786445.1 Oscillospiraceae bacterium
CAGATTTTCCATTGTCAAACCATTGCTGTATGCAAGCAAACCTACATCGCCCATATAAATCTTAAAGCTGCTTGGGTCAGCGTAAACCGATGGTGGATTTAAAGCCTCGGTTTTTTGGCATTTGATGACAACACCCGAAGAAATCAGCCATTCCAGCGCATCACCAAACATACTTGCACTCCCGCCTTTTCTCACAACTTTATACTGAAACTTTTTATTGTCCTTTGCAAGCTGCGCAGGTATCGACTCATAACATGCAATTATTTTTACCGCATCTGTCTTGTTTGCGTATTTAGACATGTCCTTTATGTACGAACTCATAATCAATTCTTGCAACTGCGATGCTCCGACCGTTGAATTTCCGTTTTCTATAAAGTGCTTTATAATAGCAGGCATACCGCCTGTTAAAATATACATTCGATAAAGCTGCATAGCCTTATTATGCCAAACTTCTGACAGTGGTATAAATTTATTGAAGCACTCATATATCCTGTCAAGCAATACTTTTTCGCCGCTCGCCATCAAGAATTCTTCAAAATCCATGGGGTAGAGAGTTTCAAGAAAAACTTTGCCAACAGGAAATGAAAACCGCTCTCTGTTTATGGCGACACCAAGCAGCGAACCTGCCGCAATAATGTGATACTCAGGCGCATCTTCCGCAAAGTATTTCAGCGCAGTCAACGCTCTTTCACAGCTTTGAATCTCATCGAAAAAAATTAAAGTTTCCTCACGTAAAATGGAGGTATTGCTCCAACTTTCAAGCAGACCGACAATTTTTTCAGTCACTAAATCTCCACTGAAAAAATCGTGAACTTCCAGTGATTTTTCAAAATTGATATATACCATATTTTTATAATATTCTCTGCCAAACTGCGTGATAATATAAGTCTTACCTACTTGCCTTGCTCCGTAAAGCAACAGCGGCATGCGCCCTGTCTTTTTCTCTTTCCAAGCAGTCAGTTTAGTTATTATTTTTCTTTCCACAAGGCACCCTCCATATCGCATGACCAAAAGTTAATCAGTATTATACGGGAAATGTGCCGTTATGTCAAGTTATTCGTGCGAATAAATCTAAATTTTACTACTTATTCGCACGAATAATCTAAAACCATCTTCTCAACCTCTCCGATATACTCTTCATACACAAGCACACCGTCGGTTACTTCTAAAATGCCATCGCCTATGTGGTCGGTGGCTTTTTCGTTTATGCCGTCTGCGAGGACTTCGAGCATTATGCCGTTTTCATCGGCAAATGATTTTACGTTTTCACTGTCTTGCAGTGCTATGGATAGGGCTTTAAGCTCTGTTTGCGAGAGTGCGCTTTTTAGGGATTGCCAGCCGATTTCGGGTTCGGATTCGGGTAAATTTGCCGTTATTGACGTTGGTTGTGAGGTCTGCAAGTAATCATCGTTGGTGGGACGATTGCCATCGTCCCCTACGATTAGTTGTTCTTGGGTTTCCAGTGCTTCCTCGCGGATTCTTGATAGATTTTTATGATTCACCACAACTACGGTTCTGGTGGATTCCTTGTAGAAATGCAAAGTCGTACGCTCGATAATTTTATCCAGCTTCGCTTTTTTCGCAGACATGCGCGAGAGTTCCATAAACCCTCTGCTGCCCGATTTTATTTCTGCGACCAGCTTATACTTATACCGGGCGGCGTTTCTCAGTGCGCTTTCTGTCTTTTTTACTATATAGCCGACAAAATCTTTCTGAGTCGAAAAATAAATAGGCAGAGTAGCAGACCAAACACCGTTCTTGCAATGATACTGCTCATATTTCGACATTTGCACTTCACGGTCTGCTTGCGTGGCATTTGAGCCAAACAAAGCGTTCTTAAACGGCATCCACACAGCTTTTTTACTTGTGCTGTAAACAATCAAGTCCTCGAAGCAGAGGTTTTTTTGTCGGCAAAATTCGTCAATAGCATCAAGAACTGCCCTAAGACAACCGGAAAAAAGCTCCTCATTGCCGTCGCCTATAAATTTTGACTTTGACACATCATATCCGGAAATATCCCGAAGTAGCTGAGTCCTTTTCTCCGCATTACCGCGCAAAAGCAACGTAACCCCATAGTATTTCCCAAGTCCATGGATTTCCACGAACTCAAAAAAACTATAAGGAAGTTCATAAAAAATAAAATAATCCTTAAACCACATAGGCAAATACTTTACTATTGCAGGGTTGTCTGCCGAATAGGTATCCCAAACACTAAGAAGTTTATCAAGACCATCCAAAGGGTCGTTTGCACCAACTCCCGACAGCAACTCATAGATGTAGAGAAAAATATATGAAGTCGAAGTCGGAGTCAGTTCACCGCTTCGAGCCTTTGTCCGCCAGGTGAAATATGTACGCAGATTTTCATAACCCATATTCTGATAGCAAGGGTAATACATATTGATGCCCAATTTTTCGGAATAATCATCAGTAAAATCCTCCATAAACTTCGCTTGCCTATAAAAAAGCTCCGCTTCATTGCGAGCAAAAGGTCTTTGCGATGATAACCTGCGCATTTCCTGAAATTTTTCGCGAACAGGGTCAAGTTCTCGCTCAGGCAGCCTTTCTGTTTGAGCAGCAATACCTGAAACACCCGAAAATTGCACCGCTGTTTCACCCTGTGCCGGGCGCTCAGCGGTGCTTCCTATTTCTATTTCAGCAAATCTTATTTCATCCATTTTGTTCCTCAAAGCAACATTGAAGTAACCTTTTTATCGCAATAACCGCAGCGGTCAGAACCGCTCCGAGATACAAGCCGCGGAAGGTAGGTGTCCGACAGTGTGATACAAGCGGGGTTTGTGCACTCTCCGGCAGCCGCATACGGGTCGCTCAGGGTAACAGGCGGAACTTCACGCGGCAAGTGCATAAATTCAAGAAGCAACGCCATGCGGATAAGCATACCATATCGGGCTTGCTCAAAATAAGCGGCTCGCGGGTCCGTGTCAACATCGGTCGAAATCTCATCAACACGAGGTAACGGGTGCATAATTTGCATATCTTTTTTCGCACCCTCAAGGAGCTTCTTTGTGAGTATATAAATATCTTTAAGCCGTCTGTACTCTCCCGCATCTTTGAAACGCTCACGTTGAATGCGTGTCATATACAAAACATCAAGCTCGGGAATTACATCAGCAAGCGACTCGGAAACTTCATATTTTTGACCGACCTGATTCATGCGGTCAAGCACATAATCAGGAAAGCTGAGCTCCTTAGGCGAAATCAGATAAAAACTCACACCCTCAAACATCTCCATTGCCTCAGCAAGCGAGTGTACAGTGCGCCCATTTTTTAGGTCGCCGCAAAGGCCTATGCGGATATTACCAATCTTCCCCCTCTTTTGAGCAATGGTAGTGAGGTCAGTGAGTGTTTGGGTAGGGTGCGAGTGACCGCCATCACCTGCGTTTATCACGGGCACCTCGGAATACAGCGCAGATGCCGTTGCCGAACCTTCCTGTGGGCTTCTGATAACAATTGTGGAAGAATAGGCCGCAGTCATTCTGATTGTGTCTGCAAGTGTCTCGCCTTTGGAAGCAGAAGTGCCGACAGGGTCGGAAAATCCGAACACTCCCGCACCCAGTCTTTGTGCCGCCGCTTGAAATGAGAAATTTGTACGTGTACTTGGCTCGTAGAACATGGAGGCAAGTATTTTTCCCCTGCATGAATCGGCATAAACGCCGGGCCTCGCTATGATGTCGCGGCATCTGGAATACAGATCATCCCACCATTCCCTCGACATATCAGCCACATTAACAAGTTTTCTAATCGCCAACTTAACGTACCCCCTTGAAGATTTGCAAGTAGTATATCACACTTTAAGCGAAAAACAATTTGCATTTTGTATAAAATGTGCTATGCTACACATTGCATACTGCAAACAACAACTCAGAAGCACTGTGAAAAAAGTACTTTTTAGTGCGTTACTTCAGTAAGCCACTGCCTGATTCGACCACATAAAGTTTCCGCAAGCATTAAAAAGTAGTTTTTTCACAGTGCTTCTGACCTGCAACCAGCACCATACTTCAAGATAGAAGGTGAAAGTCACGGCAGAGTCTAAATTTCAAAACGACCTTACACAAGGTTCTGTTGCTAAAAATCTAATACGCTTTGCCATGCCGTTTTTGCTATCAATGCTAATACAGCAAAGCTACAGTATGGCTGATTTGCTAATAGTCAGCCACTTTGCGGGGGAGGCGTCGGTTACCGGAGTGAACAACGGAGGGCAGCTAACTTTTTTCGTGACCGCAATTGCTATTGGGATTTCTGTCGGCGGAACAATTCTGATTGGTCAATATTTCGGCGCGAAGAAAATGGAGGATATGCGTAAAACAGCATCAACACTTCTGACGATGATGATCTTGTTTTCTATCGTTATGGCAGCTCTGTTCATTGTATTGGGAGAGACTCTTCTCGGGCTACTTCAAGTTCCTGAGGAAAGCCTGTCTGAGGCGTGGATTTATCTGGTTATCTGTATGTTTGGTTTGCCGTTTATATTTATGTATAACGCAATTGCAGGGATTTTACGGGGGATGGGCGATGCAAAACGACCGCTGATAATTATCGCAATCGGCAGTGTTGTGAGTGCTGCGCTCAATTTCTTGCTCGTCGGATATTTTAGACTTGATGCCGCAGGAGCGGCAATCGCAACGGTTGCTGCGCAAGCGGGCTGTGTCATTGTTTCTGCAATCTATCTTGCTAAGAGCGGCTTCTTTTTTGACTTCAAACCTAAGAGCTTTGTGATTCACAAAGATAAACTCAGAGCCATACTAAGACTGGGAATACCTTCCGCTATTGCGCAAGTTGCGGTAAATTTATCCTTCTTGCTCCTAACAGTGCTTGTCAACAGATATGGTGTCTACGTAGCGGCTGCCGCAGGTTTGTCAGGGCGCTTCAACGGATTTATAATTATGCCCGTTATAGCAATTTCGAGTTCAATATCTATGATATGTGCACAAAACCTCGGAGCAGGCTTGTTTGACCGTGCGCTCAAAACTATGAAAATCGGGATTGTTTTATCTTATGCGATAAGTATTCCGTTTTTTATCTTTGTTATGCTTTATCCCGATTTTATTATGTCGCTCATGTCGTCCTCGGAGGCGGTCATAGATGCGGGTGAAATATATTTAAGAGCTATCGCTTGGGATTACTTGCTTGTTCCGCTTTCGTTTAGCTTTTTCGGGCTTGCCACCGGAGCGGGGCATACACATATTACCATGATAAACACATTTATCACATCTGTTGCATTGCGTGTTCCGACTGCGCTTCTTTTAAGCATAACCTTTGATTTAGGACTGTTCGGCGTTGGCTTGTCAGTTCCCATTGCCACAGTGGGTGCTATGATTTTTTTGTTCATATACGTACTGAGCGGAAAATGGAAAAATGTAGCAATAAACAGAAATTAGCAAATGACAACACATACTTTAAAGTAACAGAGTAGTGCACATATCATGCGGCCCCGTCGTAATCAGTGTTGCGCTCAAATCTTTTCTTAATTTGACTAAGAGCTTTAAAGCATCACTAAAATTGTAAGACTCAACTTGATGACAAAGCTCCGCTGACTGTGGAATTTTGCGCAACATATCCAATGAGTCTAAACAAGCGACGTTCTGGGTCGTCAGCAATGGCACGAGGGCATCAAGCACGGCTAATGCCTCATCTACTTCCAGAAATTCCACAACTTCCGAAGATTCGGTTTTTTCTTTTTCTATGTCGTTAATCACGCGCATAAACTCTCCTTCCAAAGCAAAAAGCTGAGCATCTGTCGGCTTTTCTTTTCCTTCAAGCACTTTTGCGACATCTCCTACAGCTTCGGTCAACTTCTCTTCTAAAATCATCTCAGCAGAATTTTTGATTGTGTAGGCCAAATAGCGGGCTGACTCTATATCTCCCCTTTCTATAAAGTGATATATACAGTGATATGAGCTTTTGTATATTCTCGCGAAATATGACCGTAATATCGCAATTGAGTCAAGATCCTGTTGAAAACTATTAATTTCTCTGCCGTTAGAGGAACTGCTGGTTCTCCGATTGTGATTAATCTCATTTTCCATGACACTTCTCCCTCAATGTTTTGAGCCCCCATATGCATATTAAGTTTCCTGCGGGATGTTTGCGGGGGAATGAACCCCCGCAACCCCTCGGAAACAAAAATGCTGTATGTGTGGTTAATACCATACACATACAGCATAAAACGCGACCAACGCAAGTCCCAATTAAGCCCGGATACTTGAAAAAATAGTCAAAATACCGTATAATGGGCAAGCGGTGAGGCTTTGCCTTTGCGTATGTGAAATGACCACATATAGCAGGTTGCGGGTGCTTCCACCACCCGTGACCGCCGTCGCATAATTGTCTCCTATAGCATTATACCGCACCCTGCAAAGGTGCGCAAGTGCGTTTTTAATGATTTTGTATAGCGTGAAAGATGGGCATAATTGTTTTAATGAATTTCCGGCAAAGTAGAGAGGAATAATGAAAAAATGGCAACGCAGATTGTAAAAATAACAGGGTATGGCTCCGGCGGCGAGGGTGTCGGGCGACTCCCGGACGGGCGTGTCACATTTATCCGTGGTGCTGCGGAGGGTGACAATCTCGAAATTTCGCTTACAAAAGAGCAAAAGCGGAGCGCACGTGCGGAGATAGTGCGTATCATAGAGCCGTCGCCTCATAGGATAGAGCCGCTTTGTCCGTATTTTCCAAAATGCGGAGGCTGTGATTTTCAGCATATCACATATGAAGAAGAACTGCGGGCAAAGCTTATACGTGTTAATGATGCTATGGAGCGGATTGCAGGCCTAAAAATAAGAGCGGAAGAAATACTAAGCACAGGGCAAACAGGCGGATACCGCAACAAAGCTGTCTTTCACACAAACGGCGCAGATCTTGGTTTTTATAAAGCGGGTACCAACGACGTTGTTCCAATCAGCCATTGTTTACTCTTAAAAGACGATATAAATACCGAGCTTAAAAAGATTATCGAGGGAGAAACCAAAAGGCCGAAAAGTAAAGCCAAAAACCAAGACGGTAAAAATAATGCAGCTAAAAATTTAGCACAGGAAATAATGCTGCGCTCGGGAATCCACGGGCAGGGTGCCCGCCTTGAAGAAAAGTTGGACGATTTAATATTTAGCATATCGGGTTTTTTTCAGGTAAATACGGAAGCTACACAGATTTTGTACAAAAAAGCACGAGAATATGCGGCACTTACAAAAAGCGAAACAGTAGTTGACCTTTACTGCGGAGTCGGAGCAATGACCCTTTTTATCGGCAGAGATGCAGGCAGGGCAATTGGTGTTGAGCTAAGCAACGAAGCCGTTAAAACAGCAAGAAAAAATGCGTACAGAAATGGCTTTGAGAATATGAAATTCGTCTGCGCCGATACAGGGCTTTGGGATTTTTCCATAGCAAATGAAAAAATAGTAAAAAAAGCGGATTGTGTCCTTGTAGACCCGCCCCGCAAAGGATTATCAAAAAAGTCCGTAGAGAAGATAATCGCCCTCTCGCCGAGCCGTATAATATACGTATCATGCGACCCGGCAACACTTGCCCGCGATATCGGTTTGCTGAGTGGTTATGAAGCAACAAGGCTTTGCGCAGTAGACATGTTCCCAAGAACAGCCAATGTTGAGAGTTGTTGTTTGCTGGTTAAGTCAGGGTAATGTAGTTGACATTGCTTCAATAGTGGGTTATTCTACGCTCAAAGTGAGAAGCAAAAAGGAGGGAGGCAGCTTATGAGTCACACCACGGCAACACAAGACCGCTCCACACGGTTTCTCAAGTGGAGCGATTGCATAGTGGGCGCAATTGACAGTGCAAATACCGTAGTGTTCACATCTCCTAACTATAACAAGATTGTTTCGCTCTACACTAAAGGAGCAGACACATGGACGCAGGAGCAATTTCGTGAGTTCTTATCTGAGCGGGTGGTGAGTCGCGACCGCCGTGATATTGAACGTATTTTGTTTCGGTGTGGGCTATCTCATTATGATGTAATGCAAATTGCCGAGATAACACGGGGGATTCACTCGAAAGACCTGTTGTGGGTTGCGCATAGTAAAGATGAAAAACTCGATGATGCTATGACCGCTGTGTTTGACTCTGTGTTTCATCAGCGGATTGACCTCGTGGGAGACTCGCTGGACACTCCCGAGGGATATAATATTAAGCGTTATGGCGTACACGAAGGGCAGTATGGCATCTACAAACAGAGAATTAGTCCGCTTATGACCGATGCAGAATCAGAAGTAGCGGTGTATTTACTGGCAAAAAGGCTGGGTGCTTCGTGCTGCCCGGCGTACCATGTGTATAAAAACACGGTATTTTCAGCGTTTTTATATGATTTTTCTAAGGAATACATAGTACATTTTCGCCGTCTGTTTGACAGCACACGCTCTGATAACGAATATCAAAACCTAATATCAGTTCGGCCTCAGTACCGAGACGACATTGCCCGAATGATATTGCTGGACTTCATAACACGACAGGATGACCGCCATTTGTCGAATATCGCCATCAAAATAACATCAGAAGGCGAGTCCTTTTATCC
>WQTE01000108.1 GCA_009786445.1 Oscillospiraceae bacterium
TTGGACCCACCATCACGGCGAATGTAGGGTACACCTTAAAGTAACCGCCTACAGACACGGATTTCTCCGCCGCTACAACTTGAATTAGTATACTCACTTTANGTGAGTAATTCAAGGTTGATTTTGGTTTGGTGGCTATCCGTGGTAAACGCTAAATTTATTTTGGCGCAGTANGCAAGGCAAATANGCCCCCTCTGCGCCAATTTTTGTGTGGTCTTAAATAAAATTTGGAGGAGAAATAAAATGGCAACTTATAAAGAAATACAAGCGTATGTAAAGAAAGAATGCGGGTTCGTTCCCAAATCTTGTTGGATAGCGCATATGAAAGAAATCTGCGGCTTACCTGTCAGGCAAGCTCCAAATCGACATTCAGCAGACAAACGAAAAGTACCCTGCCCACCTAAAAAGAGGGATGCAATTAAAAAAGCATTTGTTCACTTCAATATGATATAAAAAGCGAACCCATAAGCTAGTCAATATGTGTTGGGAGAGAAGTTTTCCGAGTAATGGTTAAAAAATAAAAGGAGAAATATAATGGACGTTTATTTGCAAATATATGGGCTAATGTTTTAGGTTATCTTAGTATGTGGGGTTATATTCTTCGGACTATGCTTATTGTATTTGGTATAGTATGTATTATTGGATTACCTATAAAACTTTTTCAATGGGTATTTTCAGCTAAAAAGAAAAACGATAATAAATGACTGAAACTGCAAGCATTATGGGATAGTAAACTCATAAGCTAAGGCAATACACATATGGATAGGTAGGTGATGCAAATGAAGAAGATAGTTTCATATTTTTTGGGTATGGTATATTTTTATTAAAATCAAACGGGCAGTCACAGCTGACCGCTCGTTTGAAAAACATAAACCTTAAACAAATAACTCAGGTTCGTTTTCAATTAAATCATTTGCCAGATATTTATGGTCCATATATTCAATGCCATATTCGCCATTGCTAATCTGGCTGCACAACTTGCTCATATAATACTTTTTCATAGCAAGGCGATTGTCGATGCCCGCCATTATTGCTATCGATTTGATTATATCTTCTTCGAGATGCGTAATGTAAATACGCTTCAGATTTTTCTTGTCAACAGCCATGATTATTTCACCTCATAGGATTCTTCAAAGTTTAGCTCACAATCCATCAATGCTTGGCTAACTAAGCAAATTTGGTGACTTGTTTTATAGTATCTGATTTCTTCTAATGCTCTATCTTCTTTCCAAATGCCACGCATATACATATCAACTGTAAGAAAAACATCATCGTTGGCAACACTTCCGCTTACATAATCGTATTTTGTGTAATCGTTACTCCCTCTACGGCAGTTTGCTACAAAATTTAACCAGTTAACATCTTCGTCCTCAAAAACTAATCCGTTATAGCCAGCTAAATTATCTGATAGCGTATAAACATTTACTGTCGGTTTTGTATTTAGTCGGATTGCTTTTCGTTTGGCCCAACGTTCAGATTGGATTTTATCAGCAGTAACATAAAACCCGATACCAAAATCCAAATATTTTTTCGAGTATTTGGCAGACGGACTTTTAACAATCAGGGTAGTTCCATGATATACAGTCATAATGTAACACCCCTATCGTGCAGAAATTCCGTTATATCTTCAACAAGGTACTCGCGACCCAAAGTGTGCAAAACGTCATAACACCCTATAATGTAATCATCTAAAATGCCGGATTCATCAAGCGAATTAAAAACTATAGCTGTGGGCTTATTTACAGTCTGCGCTATTTGATTGATAACAAATATACTAAACTTCAATTGTGCATCATTACATATCATCGTAACTGCCTCCTCAGATGTTGGTTTATTATACATCAAGCCTTGGTAAATGTAAACGGATTTCAAAAATCATGAGGCACCCGCAAACCTTTGTAATTGCAGGTGACACACACGGCTCGGTTCATTGAAATAAGAAAAGGAGAACATAGCGTGAAAGAAAAAGTAATATGACAATTTTTGGAAGAACAGCAATCGAGTCATTTGAGTATGCAAAAAGTGGCCGTCAGGTAGCAGCTGCGTGGGAATTCCCTGTTACAACCTTTGAATTGAATTAAATTTTACTGAAATTTTACTGATATGTGTTTGCAAATTTACAGATACGCATTATATTTTTGGTGTGCGTACAGAAAATAAATAGTAAAATTTCAGGAGGTTTATATGCTTAATCTAAAGAATAATTGGAAAATGAAGATAATCAGCTTGTTTATATTGGCTGCCGTTGGGGTGATGATGCTCGTTGGGTGTGGCGATAACAATGGTCAGAGTGATGACCCGCTCTCAGGAACAATAACTGTCTACACAGCTATTGAAAATGTATTAGCCGGCCGTCTGGTAGAGACATTTGAAGAACGATACCCTAATATCACAGTAAACCTGGTAAGAGATTCCACAGGCGTAATTACTTCTCGTTTGATTGCAGAAGCAAACAATCCACAAGCTGACGTAGTGTGGGGCACGGCTGCTTCGAGCTTAATGGTTTTAGAAGATATGGGTATGCTTGAACCATTCGCACCTACAGGCTTAGAACGTATTTTGCCGCTATTTCGCTCAGATCTAAATCCACCGACATGGGTTGGCATTACGGCATGGGAAACAGCGTTCATCATTAATATTCCCGAACTCGAAGCGCTTGGGCTCAGTGTTGACGACATCAGATGCTATGAAGACCTTCTTCGTCCCGAACTCCAAGGAAATATCATTATGCCAAATCCGGCATCTTCAGGAACAGGATTTTTAACTGTTGTCGGACTGCTTGAACTTTATGGAAGAGATGGCGGTGGCTGGGACTTTATGGAAAATCTTCATTTAAACATTCAAGATTACATACATTCGGGAGCAGGTCCGGCAAACATGGCGGCAGCCGGTGAAACAGTCATTGGCATAAGCTTTGGATTTCCGGGTATTTCACGCTTGCAAGAAGGCGCACCGGTAGCTGTTGTATTTCCTGAAGCGGGATCGGGATGGGATATGGAAGCTAACGCTCTCATCAGAAAAGATGATATACATCCCGCAGCTCGCACGTTTCTCAACTGGGCGATTTCAGACGAAGCTATGGCGATTTACAATGAGGCATTCCCAATAATTGCAACGGGAGAAGGCGGAAGTTACTATGGCTTTGAGAATCAAAATCCTGTTGACCAGCTAATCGGAAAAGATTTTGTATGGATTGCTACAAATCGTGAAAGTATCTTAGCTGAGTGGGAAAGAAGATTTGGGGGTTAATCTTGTGTTTTGCTACAGCCCCTTTATTATATTTTAACAATGTTTGTTACAGTACAAACCAAGCCAAAAGTGGATGATTTATGGAGTCTTTTTTGCTTAAGCAGTGGCGCAATGCTCTCTGGCTCGCAAAAAAGCGTAATAAATTATCCATTTTTGGCGACCTGTGTACAGTCACCAATGTTTTACTCAGATTTTACGAGACTCTGCTTATAACTTTACAGACACATATTATCTTGTTATAGTTGGGCTGGAGTGATATCCCGATGCAGCCTAAAGAATATGAATTGGCAGGTGAGGAGGGGTTTGTGTGAGTTTTTTGCAAGTTAAAAATGTTATTAAACGATTCGGCACTCAATATGCTCTTAATGATGTGAGCGTTACTGTTGAAAAAGGTGAACTTGTTTGTATTTTGGGGCCGAGCGGGTGCGGCAAGACGACACTCTTGCGAATTATTGCAGGACTTGAAAAGCTGGACAGCGGACATGTAATAATAGACGGCAAAAACGCAACATATCTTCCGGCCTCAAAACGAAATTTTGGGATAGTGTTTCAATCATATGCATTATTTCCGAACATGACCGTGATAGGAAATATAATCTTTGCCCTGCAACAAAAGTCAAAAACCTCTAAAGAAGAGATGGAAATACGCGCCATAGAAGTTTTACGGATGGTTGACTTGATTGAACACCAAAATAAATATCCCCGGCAACTATCAGGCGGACAGCAGCAAAGAACTGCTCTTGCAAGAGCGATAGCAGTATCTCCGTCTTTTTTGCTTCTGGATGAGCCCCTATCTGCCTTGGATGCTAAAGTGCGAACGAAACTGCGCGGGGAAATCAGAGCAATCCAAAAGCAACTGGGCGTTACAACCATAATGGTAACGCATGACCAAGAAGAAGCTCTGACAATGGCTGATACTGTTATTGTCATGAATAACGCAGTTGTGGAGCAAACAGGCTCACCGAAAGAAATCTACTCAAATCCATCCACTGCCTTTGTGGCAGGATTCATAGGATCGATGAATTTCTTAAATGGTGAATCTGCGATGAGCGCAATCAGACCCGAAAAAGTTAAAATTGTAGAACGCCGTGAAAACTATGACTACTCCTCACAAGTTTCATCCATTGAGTTTAGAGGTGCCTTGACACGTGTATTCGGCCGCTTGGAAGAAGCTGAAGATTTTTGTATAGACTTGGCTTCCCAAGACTTCGATGTGATGAATTTGCGAGAAGGCGCAATGATGTACTTAAAGATACCTCAGGAACATACATTAAGTTACGCAGAAGCAGTAGGTGAAGCATTATGATGGTGCTCGTTAAGAATAGGTTGGCACGCTTTAGCATGGGGCAACTCACCATCTTGATATTGATGCTTTCAATTTTTGTTGTAATTATGGTGCTTCCAATATTGTCTCTATTTACACGGGCGTTTCAAGATAACGCAGGAGAGTTTGTCGGATTTAGTAATTTTAGGGCATATTTTGAGAACCCCTCGCTCTTGAGATCTTTATGGAACACAATAGACGTGTCGTTGACGACGACTGTGTTCAGTGTCGTTTTTGGTTTTTTGTTTGCTTATGGCGTAACAAGAACCAACATACGTTTCAAACGCTTTTTTAGATATATGGTGCTTATACCAATATTTATTCCGACAATAGCTCATGCTGTCGGATTAATTTCATTATTTGGGCGGCAAGGAATAATAACCGGTCTTGGCTTCGAGATTGAATTGTTCGGTCGATTAGGCATAATCCTTTCCCATGTCATATTCACATTGCCGCAAGCTTTTTTGATGTTTTATGTATCTTTGGAATATGCAGACGGAAGATTACACGAAGCTGCTGAGTCGATGGGAGTTAAGCCCCTCATGCAAGTAATCAAAATAACACTGCCTGAGGTGAAGTACACATTTATTAACACAATGTTCGTGTGCTTTACGCTTGCCTTTACAGACTTTGGCGCACCGGTAGTAATTGGAGGCGGATATAGTGTTCTTGCCACAGACTTATTTGTGCAGATAACGGGGTTATTTAATTTCAATATGGGTGCAGTCGTGGGCACTTTACTGCTGGCGCCCGCTGTTCTTGCGTTTGTCATTAACCGCATTACAAACACAGCAAATATGGGTGCTATGAGTGCAAAATCAACGAAGCTTGTTATAAAGAAAAACACTTTGCGTGATGTCTTGTTTTTTATTTTTTGTTCTATTATTATTTTATGTTTTTTAACTCTGGTAGCGGGTTTGGCCATTCGTGCTTTTACTACGTTTTTCCCGTTTGACACCTCGCTGACGATGGCAAATTTTCAGTTTAGCACTACAACCGGCGGCATAGGAAGCTTTTTTAACTCAATGCAAATGAGCCTGTTAACCGCTGTTATTGGAACGGCATTCGTATTCATTTACGCATATATGGCTGAAAAAATTGAATCTTTTGGATTTCTCCGAAAAATCGCAAAACTCTTTTCACTGATACCTATGGCATTGCCGGGGATGGTCATAGGCGTTGGTTATATTTTGTTTTTCAACAATCCGGGCAACCCATTTAACTTCGCATTTGGTACAATTGGAATTTTAGTAGTAGCTAATATCCTAAGCTTCTTTTCCGTGCCGTTTTTGACGGCGACAGGTGCGCTAAAAAAGCTGGACAAAGAGTTTGAAAGTGTATCTGACAGCATGAATGTACCGCGCTGGAAGCTATTTTTGCGCGTTACTGTTCCGCTATCATTTCCCGCTGTGCTGGAAACCTTTATGTATTACTTTGTCAGTTCCATGGTTACGATTTCTGCACTTGTGTTTCTATACACACCTGCGTTCAGGGTGGCTTCAATCGCAATATCGCATATGCACGCTGAGGGTGTTTTTGCGCAGGCGGCTGCAATGAGTTTACTCATTTTACTGATAAATGTCGCAGTTCGCTTGATATATGAGCTTACTAATATATTTTATAAACAGAGGGAAAAAAGGAGACAAGCATGAAATGTAAAACCATTATTCTTGACTGGGCGGGAACAACCGTTGATTTTGGCTCATTTGCACCTGTTGAGGCGTTTATGAGCGCATTTTCAGAGTATGGGTTAAGCCCGACCGCTGAGGAAACCAGAGCGCCAATGGGACTTGCGAAGCGCACTCATGTAAAAATGATGCTGGACGGCGGCAGACTATCAAAGGAGTGGATAACTAAATTCGGCAAACCTCACACAGATGAAGATATAGACGCCATTTACGAAAAGTTTGAACCTGCATTGCTTAGTGTACTAAAAAACTATGCAGACCCATTACCGAATGTACTTGATGTAGTTTCTCAAATCAGGAAAATGGGCATAAAAATCGGCTCGACAACCGGATATACCAAGCAAATGATGGATATTGTCGCTCCTTTGGCTAAAGAAAACGGATATGCCCCTGATTTTCTTGTGTGCCCTGAAGATGTTTCCGGCAGGGGTAGACCATATCCTTACATGCTATGGCGAAACCTTGAAGCTTTAGGCTGCCCGCATATCGGCGAAGTCATAAAAATCGGAGATACCGAAGCAGATATACAGGAAGGCAAGGCGGCGGGTTGTCTCAGTGTCGGTGTTATAGCCGGCTCAAATGTCCTTGGTCTTTCAGAAAATGAGTATACAGCTTTAGATAATAAACGCAAAGAAGAATTGTTTGCGTTATCAAGAGAAAAATACTTTGCGAGTGGGGCTGATTTTGTTATAGAAAGCATAGCGGAACTGCCAAAATTAATAGTTGCTGTAGGAGGCTAAAACCATGCTTAATTTTATACCTGATAATCCGTACATACTCCTGACTCCGGGACCTCTGTCCACATCTAAAGGCGTACGCGCCGCTATGCTTCGCGACTGGTGTACATGGGATGCAGATTACAATGAATCCATTGTGCAAAACATACGCAGGAGACTTGTTGCGCTTGCAACAAAAGAAACAGAAAACTACACTACAATCCTGATGCAGGGTAGCGGCTCTTTTTCTGTTGAAGCATGTCTCGGAACTGTCATACCCAAAAGCGGCAAGGTGTTAATTTTGACAAATGGCGCATACGGCGACCGTATGGTTGAAATGGTAAAGATGCTTAACATTGACCATACTAAAGTCGATTTGGGAGAGATAACGGCATTTTCCGCAGAAGAAATCGAAAGGTTGCTGACCGGCGACAAAGACCTAACCCATGTCGCTTTTGTCCACTGTGAAACGACTACGGGCATGTTAAATCCGCTTGAAGAGCTTTCAAAAGCAGTAAAGAGTTTTGGTAAAGTTTTAATTGTTGATGCCATGAGCAGCTTTGGCGGCATCCCCATGGATATAGGAGAACTTGGTATTGACTTTCTCGTAAGCTCATCCAATAAATGCATTCAAGGCGTACCGGGGTTTGGGTTTGTAATCGCAAAAAGAGATGAACTTGAAAAATGTGCAGGAAATGCCCGTTCACTTTGCATGGATCTTATTGGTCAATGGAAGGATATGGAAAAAACAGGCAAATGGCGCTACACATCTCCGACACACGTTGTCCGCGCTTTCTTTCAGGCCCTTGACGAGCTTGAGCAGGAAGGCGGTATAAGTGAAAGGCATAAAAGATATTGTGAAAATCACCGCATTTTAGTTGACGGTATGCGCAAACTTGGATTTAAAACATTATTGCCCGATGAAATGCAAGCTCCTATTATAACTTCATTTCTTTACCCCAGTGACGAGTTTGAGTTTAAACCGTTTTATGAAGCTGTTAAATCCAAAGGGTTTGTGCTATACCCCGGAAAAATATCGCAAGCCGACACGTTTCGTATAGGCAACATCGGCGAGGTCTATCCGGAGGATATGAAACGATTGATTGAAGCCATCGGAAGCACTTTCCAAGCATAGCCGCAGCGGCTGTCATATACTGTTTGCCGTGTGTGTGTAAGGCATTGCGCCGAACGACACACACGGCTTAGTTTATTGAAAGAATAAAAATTTCAAAAAATTTGAAAAAAAGTGTTGACAAGTGATGTAGGAAGTGTTAATCTACTCGGGCACTCAAAAAACGGAAGCGCTTCACTGAGAAGCTGAAATGCTCTGAAATTGAGACCGCAATTGCACCTTGTAAATTAAACAATGTAAGCAAAAGGTCTTCACAAAGTGAAGACTGTGCGCACCAGTTGACCAACGATACCTAAGTTGGTTGACACAATAAAAAGTCAGATAGCAATTTGCTATCTAACCTTTAATTCTTTTGAGAGCTAGAAAAGCAATCAATAAGGTTTTAACCGAGAAATCGGCTAAGATACCATATATTGAGAGTTTGATCCT
>WQTE01000109.1 GCA_009786445.1 Oscillospiraceae bacterium
CCCGTGTCAAATTGATAGGCAGCTTGCCCCATTTCACCAACCATTATCTGCGAGAGAACAAAACCGGCGGAAACAATAAGCGAGCTCACAATGAAGTAGAGAAAAAATCCTGCAAACGGCACTTTGTTTTTTCTAAGTGTTGTAAATAATGTTTTAATACGTTCAATCCCCCTCTATATGCACAGCTTGGCGTGCAAGACCGATTGAACAGTCCCCTGCTCTGCACTTTGTATATCAAAGCACCCGCAGAGTCGAGTGTTTTTTTCACTTCGACTTTCGCAATCGCCTACTGCCGAACCTTAGTTCATTTTAGCATATAGTAACTGCTTGTTTCTACTGTAATTAGCTACAGCTTCCCATAAATTTCTATACCAAATACTTCTTTTGCATAGCTTTTGTTGAATTTTACGTTCTCATCTTGATGGAGCACTTTATATACCATTTGTGATTGCGTAAAGCACGAAAAAGCAGCTACAATATAACCCAGGCAATACAGAGCTAAGCCCTTATGGAAATATAGGCACCCTAAGTTTTGAACCGTTTGATTTTTTTCACACAGCTCAATGCCTTGATTAGAAGCCTCTAAAGACTCATTATAACGCCCCAGCTCCAGTAAGGTAACAGCAAAAATAAAATAAGCGTGATTTAGAATATATTCTCTCATGTCTATTTCAACTGAACCGCTGGTAATTGAAGCTATTATGAGGTTACATATTCTTATGGCGGCTTCCAGCTCGTTCTTATCAGCATAGCAAACACTAATATTTACCAGAATCAGATATTCCCTTTTTGAGAACACAGTTGCCCTTATATATGTTTCATCTAACGGAGATTGCCCTGCTATGGAGCGAAGAGCCAAAGGGCGTGTCTGCTCAAGGCTTTGCAGAAGTGTATCCAGCGACAAATCCGGGTCTCTGTGTAAATCACCATAAATAATTGCCTTTAAATAAAGCAATGCTTGGCTTATCTTGGGATTCCCTCGGTCATACCAATCTTCAGACTCCAATTGCTTATAGCATGAATTTGCCTGCTCATATTTTTTTGCATTTAAAAGGGAGCGAATTTCCTGCACTCTGTTTTCAAAGTGCAGCAAATCATCATCTTCAAAATCTGCTAATATATCCAACATACTCTTGCCGAGCCTTGAAAGCAGCAAATCCAAGGTGTCGGGGCGAGGTGTTTTCCTTCCCTTTTCGATTTCTATCAAAGTTTTTTCTGATACAATTTGAAACCCTCTTTCATCTGTAATGAGCTTCATTTGACTCATTTTCTTCGATTTTCTTGTTTTCTTAATAAACCTTCCGACTTGAGCTTTATATTTCTCTAAATCCATACAAAACACGCCCCCTCTACAGTTATCAGTTTACCATAATAGGAGTTGCATTTCAATTCTTTACATAAATATTTTCCTTGTTGATATTGCCAAAATCTCACAAGTGTGGTAAATTTAATAAATGCAAAATAAAATTACGATACTTTGACATTAATTAGTAACCGGGAGGAAGAAATTGTGCAAAACAAATCTAGAGGCAACATAACTTCTAAGATTACCGACGAAACCAGTGCACTTGAACTTATGGAGTTCACAATGGCAGGTGATTCTTTTGGTATCAATGTCGCAAAAGTCACCGAAATCATGCGTTACAGCCCCGTTACCCCCATGACGCAATCCCACCCTTGTGTCGATGGCGTTTTCAAACCACGTGGAAAACTTGTCACCGTAATTAATCTACCCAGATATATGCAGCTTGAGGAACGTGAAACCCCCGATCAAGATATGCTCATGATTACCAACTTCGACAACGTGAGTTCTGCCTTTCTCGTGCACACCGTTGAAGGAATGCACCGCATAAAATGGAGTGATGTTGAAAGACCTTCATCAATTATCTATGGTGCAAACGACAGCGTTATCACCGGAACTACAAAAATTGACGGCAGAATAATTACAATTATTGACTTTGAGAAAGTTCTTTACGACATCAATCCGGAAACAGGTCTGCAAATTGCTGAAGTTCAGCGCATGGGTGTTCGTGAAAACACCGAAAAACCTGTTGTTGTCGTTGAAGACTCTGTTTTTCTGCGCAGAATGCTTCTGCAAGCACTTGAAGTTGCCGGATATACAAATATCACTTCATTTGACAATGGTCAGGATGCATGGGACTATCTCGCAAATTGCCGCACGGAATGTATGGAAAACATTACTCCGATTGAGAAAAGGGTCTCAATCGTTATTACAGACATCGAAATGCCAAGAATGGACGGGCACCACCTGACAAAACTCGTTAAGGGTGATGAGCTTTTATCTAAAGTCCCCGTCATTGTATTTTCAAGCCTGATAGATGAAACGCAAAAAAATCTTGGCGAACAACTCGGTGTAAATGCCCACCTGACAAAGCCCCAAATCGGAAAGCTGGTAGAAGTAATCGACTCTTGGATTTTATAAGAACAAATCAGATCAAACCTCGCAGCGACTGACTAACCTGTCAAGCGCAAGGCTTTGGCTTTCCGTTGTCTCTTTGCAGCGGAGAGCACTTTGCCCGCTATACCCTCGGCATCGAGTTTATAAATGTGCATAAGTTGCTCAACGGTTGCATGAGGCACGGTATCGCTTCCGAGATTTATTGCGCTGACACCTATGTCTGTGTCACTTTCGGAAAACGAAAGCGCAAGCAACGATGCCACCGAGCCACCGGAAACACATTCCTCAACAACAAAAATTCGCCCGATACCATCCAGACAGCCGGATAATTTATCGTATGACAAATTGCTTATCTCAGTGAGTTTAATCACACTGACGGATAACCCCTGCCTATCAAGTAAATCTGCGGCTTTCATTGCGTTTTCAACAAGCCTACCATATGCAACGATAGCAAAATCGACTCCACGCCTTAAAAGCACAGGCTCATAAGAAGTGGCGTTGGATGAGTAAACGTCGCTTCCACCTCGTGGGTAACGAATAGCTACAGGACAACTCAATTCACGGGCTGCAAATCGGAGTATATGCCTCATATCTGAAATACCTGAGGGGCAAAATACTCTCATATTGGGCATCTGCAAAAACATACCGACATCATAAATACCCTGATGCGTTTGACCATCATCACCGACAAATCCAGCACGGTCAATGGCAAAAACAACGTGCAAATTTTGAAGACACACATCATGGAAAATCATATCATATGCACGTTGAGTAAAAGACGAATAGATGGCGCACACAGGTATCATCCCCTGCTTGGCCAGCCCACCCGCCATCGTCACTGCATGACCTTCCGCTATGCCGACATCAAAAAATCTATCTTCAAAAACACTTGCAAACTCATCTAGACCCGTCCCTGCCTGCATTGCAGCCGTTATGGCACAAATGCGGGTATCTTCTTCTGCGAGCTTAAGCATGGTATTTCCGAACTCCGATGCAAAGGAAAGCGGTGCAACATCCTTTGGTTCGCCGTTTTTAATATCAAACTCGGAAACACCATGATAAATTTCCGGTGCCTCTTCAGCAAACTTATAGCCCTTTCCTTTTACGGTTTTAAGGTGTATTACTGTTGGTTTGGACATTGATTTTGCTATTTTCAGTAGCTTGCACACCTCTTTTATGTTATGCCCGTCCGCAGGACCGAGATAGTTAAAGCCCATATTTTCAAACATACTTGACGGAAGCAGTGCATCTCTGATACCTGTTTTTACCTTGCGGAGAAAATTATCAATAGCCTTTCCTATCACCGGGACTTTTGCTATTGTCTTTCTGTACACTTTTTTGAGCGACAGATAGTATGGGCGCACACGAAGCCTCGAAAGATGCATTGCAAGACCGCCGACATTTTCTGTAATCGACATTTCGTTGTCGTTTAGAATAATAATGAGCGGTTCCTCACTGTGCCCTGCATCGGATAATCCTTCATATGCGAGTCCGCCTGTGAGCGCACCATCGCCTATGAGAGCTATAACCGAGTAATCCTCGCCCAGCGCAGTTCTGGCCCTTGCCATACCGATTGCAGTAGATACGGATGTAGAAGCATGACCTGCTAAAAACGCATCATGGTCACTTTCCGAAGGGTTCGGAAAGCCGGAAACTCCACCCAAGCCGCGCAAATCAGAAAAACCATCTTTTCTTCCGGTTAGAATTTTATGTGTATAACATTGATGTCCAACGTCAAAAATAAGCCTGTCAACCGCCGTGTCAAATACGTTGTGAAGTGCAACAGTAATTTCGACAACCCCAAGGTTTGAAGCTAAATGCCCGCCCGTTCTTGAAACATTGGACAACAAAAAGCGACGCAAATCTTCACACAAAGAGTAAAGCTCTGCGATGCTCATATTTTTTATATCATCCGACGATTTAAGGTTATTCAGCAAGTTCATACTTCTTCTACGTATCCCCCTTTATCGGGAGGCAATGAATTATTTATCCCGGTGTAACATAATCTGAATATGCTGCACTAGCTGTTCATCCATGACTCTATCTCTTCGCTGAGCAGTTTAATGGTGCGCAGCTGATTAATAATCTGGATTTGAATATTTACTCTCAACTTAACAATTACTGCATCGTAGGGCTTATTGATATAGTCAGACCCGCCCAATAGCAAGCCCTTTCTCTCATCATCGGTGTTACTGAGAGCAGTACAAAAAATGATAGGAATATCTTCTGTTTCCGGATAGGTCTTCAGCTCTTTTATTACTTCATACCCATCTATACACGGCAAAATAATATCAAGTACAATAAGATCCGGTATTACTGAGCGCGCCAACTCAATCCCTTCCCTGCCGTCGCGTGCAGTATGTAAAGCATAATCATCGCCGAGTATGCTATGTAACATCTCTATATTTATCTCATTATCTTCAACAATCAGTATGCTATTTTTGTTTTCAGCCATAAACCAGCACCTCAATTACTTAATGATATCCTGCCGTTAATATAACACGTCTTGGCAGAAAATACAACTGTAAAATTTTATTGGAGCTCATACTCAAGCTCAGGAGGTTTGTATGTTTTCCAGCTTGTTAGCAATAGTTGACAAATTATTTTCAGTTTATTTATATGCCGTTGACAATTCTCTCCGTAAAAAGGACTAATATGATACACATAATTTCTAAATTCATTGTTCTTTGCTTACGTTTTAAAATGCTAATTTAAGACTAATAAGCCTGTTATTTTGAATTGGTGCATAAAAAGACAAGTCCTTTAAAGAGACGTTTTGTGCATGAAGAAGTTGGAAAGGAAGGGTCATTATTATGTTTAAGAGGAAAAGTGTTAAGCTCAAAATTACCGCAGCCACCGTAGGGAGTTTCATTGTAGGAATGGCAATTATTTTGGTAGTACTGTTTTTCTCTCTGCAATCCGCATTCAGAAGCAATAATGAAGCTATGCTAACAGAAATGGGTCAGAAATATGCAAACATGATCGCAAATACTTTTGAAAACCCCATATCATTTTTATCGGGGATAAGCAGCATAGCGGAAGCCCAAATACAAAGCGGCAATGTGGATCGGGAAGCCCTGCAACAATACCTCTTCCATGCCTTTGACAAGTATCATATTTCAGAAGGCACGGCATTTATGATGGAACCCGATGCGTATGACGGAAGGGACAGCGAGTATGTAGGCACAGATTTTGGCACTCCAACCAGCGGGCGCATTTCCTTTTATTATTACCGTGATGATGGCGTGACAATGGTCCAGCCTCAAACGGAGGAGGACGACATGGAATTTGTCCAGCCATATTACCTCACGTCAAAAGAGAGAAAAGTACCAACATTTTCTGATCCGTATGTATATACCTTCGGTAACTTTTCCGTTTCCATGATAACCGCTTCCTATCCTGTGATGGATGATGCCGGAAATGTGCTGGGCATCGCCACTGTAGACCTATACCTTGAAAGTATACACGAAGCACTGTCAGAAGTTGAGATTTTTGAAACCGGTTATATAGTTGTTGTCAGTGAAACCGGCGCTATCCTATATAGCCCCGATTTGAGTTTAGTCGGCGAGAACGCTAGTGCGGTAGGACTTTTATATCCACAGCCTACCGGCAATGAAGAGGTACGCATATCAAACGTACAGTCTTTCGTCAACGGGGTGGACAGCATGGTCGCAACAATTCCGCTTCACCTTGAGCTGGCTGACAGCACGTTTTACATTTCTGTTGTAGCGCCAATTAACGAGGCAAGTGCGGTGTATAACAATCTGATTTTGATGATACTCATAATTTTTGTTGCTGTTGGAGCGGTTATTTTATTCGTAGTCAGTTTTGTGACCGGAAAGATTGTAAGCCCACTACAGTATTTGACTGCGTTTATGAAAAAAGCCGGTTCTACTGGTGACATTAGTCTTGCCCCGGAAGACGTAGCAGTAATAAGCAAATATGCGCAAGTCAAAGATGAAATCGGAGAAGCTATAAATGGCAGCGCATCGTTTGTTAATCACGTAACAAATATCTCTAAAAAATTGGATGATGTCGCAAATGGTGATTTAACCGTCGAGATTGAACTTGCCTCCGAGCGTGATGTTTTAGGGGTATCACTTCAAAAGATGGAGCACAGTCTCAACGATATGTTCACTGAAATCTGTACATCCGCAAATCATGTATCCACAGGCTCGAAGCAGGTAGCCACCAGTTCACAGTCACTTGCGCAAGGCGCAACTCAGCAAGCTGCATCTGTTGAGGAACTTTCAAGCTCGATTGCTGAGATATCAGAAAGGACAAAAGAAAACGCTGCAATTGCGGATAATACTTCAAAGCTGTCCAAAACGATTATGGAAAGCGCCGAAAAAGGAAACCGTCAAATGGGTGAGATGATAACGGCGGTTGACGAAATCAACGAGGCAGGTAAAAACATCAACAAGATTATCAAGACGATTGACGACATCGCGTTTCAGACAAACATCCTCGCACTGAACGCCGCAGTAGAGGCAGCTCGCGCAGGTCAGCATGGCAAGGGCTTCGCTGTGGTCGCGGAAGAAGTGCGTAGTCTCGCATCAAAGAGTGCAGCAGCAGCCAAAGATACCGGGGATATGATACAAAATTCTATGGAAAAAGCGCAGCTCGGTACCCGCATTGCCAGCGAAACTGCCACAAGTCTTTCGGAAATCGTAACAGGAATAAACGAGTCAGCCCAGCTTATTGCGGAAATAGCGAAAGCATCAGAAGAACAGTCCTTAGGCATTTCGCAAATCAACACAGGTATAGACCAAGTGGCACAAGTTGTTCAGCAGAACAGCGCGGCTGCTGAGGAAAGCGCAGCCGCATCGGAGGAAATGAGCGCCCAATCCGACGTGCTCGGGCAGCTTATCGCACAGTTTAAGCTAAAAAACAGCAGTGATATGATTCCCGGCTTGCCCAAAATGTCAGAACCCTCGTCAAAAAGACTCACAGCACCCGAGAATTCCGGCTTTGCCCACACAGACATAAGCAGTGATTTCGGTAGGTATTAAACAAACTAACCTTACAAATCGGAACGGGGCTGTAGCAAAACAACCCCGTTCCGATTCTTCTCGCGTGGAACGCCAAGCGGGCTTGCTCGTTAGCTTATAGGGTGCAAGTCTTGTTATAAAAACGGAGTCTGTGTACATAACGATGATGTCTCTACAAGCCTATCTTTAAATCTACTGTAAACATCTTCCAAATGCTGACGTTCTTTAGCCTTTTGCGTATTTCCAAATAGCTCTCCATACAGAGTTGCGAAATTCGCTTGGCGCTCGTTGACGTCCTTTTTTAGAGTTTCCATTTTCACCAACAACCAGGTTAACAGATTTCAGTGACAGTTGCTTTGAAAGTTTCGACATTTTTGTAGGTTAAACGAGTCGTCATCCTTTGGACAAAGAGTTGAACAATCTGTGAAAAACGTTTTTGCCCATGGGATGCCGTTTTTAGTCCTTTTTGATTCGAAAATTTTTATTTCAGTTGTTGCAATATCTGTTGAAGCATTTATTTTCCCCCTATTCCCACGTAGCTCTGATTCGTTGCATCTTTTCGAGTAGATTTGAAATTTGTATGGTTTTTCCATTCAGAGTTCGGATGAAGTCTGACTTTATCATCACCGTCCGGACAAAACACCATAACACCAAGTTTTCCGACTTTAGTGATTACATTACACTTCCCTAGCAGGAGCTCTAAGTCCGATGTTTTGGTATCATTCGTATATACAGCTAATCCCTTATATCTAAGCGCAGTCCGGGGATTAATCGCGATATTAATATTGCATCTACATTTTCTCAGCACACTGCTGGGCGTGATAGCATATGATTTCCAGTGGTCTTGGGCGCGAGTGTTTGTTAAGTGTCAAAGCTGCATCGAAATCCATTTGTGCAAAGCGGTACCATTCAAGTGCTTCATGATTTTGCATATAGCACGACCCCTTCCTCTGCTATTGTGCGCTCTAATGTAAGTTGCTTAGACCGCCGCTCAAAGGCTTCCGCTGTACCGGCTAATACATC
>WQTE01000110.1 GCA_009786445.1 Oscillospiraceae bacterium
CGAGCTGTTGTATTTTCAATGATTCCGCCTATTGTAATCTTCTTTGTTTTCCAGAAGTGGCTTACTGAAAACATTGTCACGGTAGGCATAAAGGGATAATATTATTAAAGGGGTGTTTTTGTGGCAAAAGTTGCCGATAAGTATTTTGTTTCCGACCCGTGGAAAGTTATAGAAAAGGGTTTTGATCCCGCATATTCAAGGGTCAGTGAGTCTATATTCGCATTATCCAACGAGAACATAGGGGTCAGAGGTAATTTTGATGAAGGCGGAAGCGTTGACAGTCTGCGCGGTTCTTATGTCAACGGAGTGTACGAGATAACGCAGCTTAATAAATCTTATAGGGGGATTATTGATAAGACCCACTTCATGATTCCTGCCGTGGACTGGCTTAATACCACTATATCGCTGGATGGTGAAGTTCTCGATTTAGGCAAGGTCAAGTTCAGTGATTTTTCGCGTGAGCTTGATTTGCGTGCCGGTACTCTTACACGAAGCTTTATATGGCATACCGCCGGCGGTAAGAATCTTAAGCTCACTTTCATACGTTTCATGGATATGACAAACAACGAGAGGGCTTATCAGCGTTTTATTTTTAGGCCGCTGAATTTTTCAGGCGAGCTTGAATTAACTATGGCTCTCTCCTTTGACATGGTTCATGAAGGGCGCGATGCCTGTTTTTGGGGTGATACTGTCCGGTCAGTTCAAGGTAACTCCATGTCTATTATGTCGCGGACTAAGGTGTCGGGAAAAGAAGTATTTGCAGGAGCTTATGTCGATGCTCAGGCGGTTTTAAGTGAAGTTCTGAGTGACAGATTAGTTTCTCTGTACACAAAATTAAAGCTCACAAAGGATACTCCCGTCACTGTTGATAAAAAGGTTGTCGTCGTATTTGATGATTCTAACGGGGATGCTCTTTTGAAAAAAGGGAGTAAACTAATGTCTGAAACCGAAAATGTTTCCTTTGATACTGCCCTTGCTGCTGCAAAGGCTTACTGGGAGGCGCATTGGGCGTTGTCGGATGTTGTAATTGAGTCTGCCGATTCTGATAATGATGAGGCTGTTGCAGATGAGCAGCAGGGCATCAGATTTTGCATTTTCCAGATGGCTCAGACGTATAACGGCGGAAGTGTGCTCCACAATATCGGCGCAAAGGGTCTAACGGGCGAAGCTTACAATGGTCATGCTTTTTGGGATTCTGAAGCTTGTTGTCTGCCCTTTTATCTGTTTACAAACCCCGGTGCGGCAAAAACATTGCTCATGTTCCGCTATAACACTCTCCCGCAAGCACTGGAGCGTGCCAAGATGCTCGACTGCACGGGTGCATGTTATCCGCTTGCGACATTAAACGGAGATGAGGCTTGCGACCTCTGGCAACATGCAAGCTTACAACTACAGCCGAGCACCGCTGTTTCTTACGGTATTTGGCATTATGAAAAAGTTACCAGAGACGAAGATTTCTTGTGGCAATATGGTGCAGAAATGCTCACTCAGATAGCTCGTTTTCTCGTCAGCCGAGTCAATATAAGTACGCTCACCGGAAAATACGGGTATTATGGCGTAATGGGGCCCGACGAGTTTCACATGATGGTCAACAATAACGCCTACACCAACTACATGGGTAAGCGTTCGCTGGAATATGCCGCAGAGGTGGTAAACCGGATGAAGAGCATTTCTCACGAGTGCTATGAAACACTTGTTGCAAAAACAGGTCTGATTTGTGATGAGATTTTGCATTGGGAAAAAGTCGCTGAAAATATGGCATTACCTATGACCGAGGATGGTCTCATAGAGCAGTTTGACGGTTATTTTGACTTCCCCTATCTTGATATTAACTCCATCCCTGTCAGCGAATTTCCTCTGTACGGGCACTGGTCATACGACAGGCTCTATCGTACAAGTTTGATAAAACAGCCCGATGTGCTTATGTTTTTGTATCTCTACAACTCGTCATTCTCTGAGGAGATTAAACGCATCAATTATGATTACTACGAGCCGCGCACGATTCACGAGTCGTCGCTGTCCCCTGCCGTTCATTCGATACTTGCCGCGGAGCTCGGCAAGATGGACGAGGCGACAAAGTTCTTCGGCTTTGTCACCCGTCTTGACCTTGATAACTATAACAGAAATACTCGTGAGGGTCTGCACACAACCAGTATTGCTATGGCGTGGATAAACATTATCTACGGCTTTGCCGGATTGCGTAGTGATGATGATGTGCTTCATTTTGCTCCGCGTTTGCCTCCGCGTTGGAAAACGCTGACATTTTCCCTTGTTTGGATGGGACGAAATGTGAGAGTCAAAATCGGCACAAATGAGACAGTCTTTACTCTGCTGCGCGGCGAGCCTATGGATATGCTGGTTTACGGCAAAAAAGTCACGCTGGGCAATGATGCGTTTGTTATTAGCAGGTGAATTTTCTTTTTTCTCAACACCTATATTACCCTTGGCAGCCGCCGCAAGCTTGCCTGTTTGGGCATGATATGGGAGGTGCTGCTCCCTTTATGATTCCCGGTGCGCCTTTGTATAAAGTTTCCAAGCTCAATGAGCCGCAATCCGGACAGGGAATGCGTTTTTCTGTTTTGTCTGCCATAGATGCAGATATGTTATATTCTTTATCACATTTAGTGCATCGCAAGTCGTAAAATGGCATGATTTCTCCTCCTCAGCTATATTTTTGGGTCGGGGACTTTTTTGAGAGAATAGGGTGCCATGGCTATGTCAAAATCTTCTACAATCCCGCTATCTATAAAGCCCTTTTCAGCCATGCTGTACATAATTCCCATTGTTTCCTTGTGACTTCGTGCGGAGTGATATGGTCTTTCTTCACTGACTGCCTGATAAATATCTGTGCATGCGAGCAGACGGTCAATAAAATCCAGCTCGTTTGCTTTTCTTCCGGACCAGTAGCCCGTGCCGTCCAGTTTCTCGTGGTGAGATGAAGCCCATTTGCATATCTCTTCAAAATTTGTGATGTTGCTGAGCAGGTCATAGGTGCCTTTGACATGCCCTTTTATGGTTTCAAATTCGCTGTCTGTGAGTTTTCCCGGCTTGTCGAGAATTTTATTTGGTATGGCGAGTTTTCCAAGGTCATGCAAGGAAGCTGCCAGAAATATTTTTGACTTCATCAGATGGTCATACCCGTAATATTCGCCCATAAGCCACGCCCGGTTTGCAATTTGATGTGTGTGGTTTTTGGTAAATGGCGACTTGTAGTCAATGATTTTTGTGACGAGCTTTGCAAGATTCATCATCGCCTCACCCTCAATATCTACTTCCCACTTTGGTATTAGTTTCTCTGCCGTTTCATCGATGTTTTCATTACGGAGAGAAATCAGGGTTTGTTCGTCCAGTACGGAAATTAACGCCTGTGCCGCTGTCTTTGTGAAGCATTTTTCTGTTCTATGCTCTATTTCCTCAATCAAAAGTGGTAAATTCTCTGTAGGCAACTTGTCAAGATGATGCTTTATATCAAGCAAATCTGTGATTGCAATCAGTTCGGCAGAGAGCGGATATTCACCTTCTTTTTTACCGAAAGGTCCGCCACCGTCAGCTTGTTCGTGGTGATATAGAATTATTCCGCTCACATCGGTGTCAAACGGGAGCATTTCAATATTTTGTTGCCCGGCTTCACAATGCGGTCTCAGGCTTTCTACTGCGTAGTCGGCATTTAAGTAAAGAATATATTCAGTCAGCGCACAATCATGGAAAAGTGCGCAGACAGTGAGTGCTTTTAGCTCATCTTCGTGCATCCCGAGTTTCTTGCCCATCAGAGCGCAAAGTGCCGCTATACGCTTACCGTGATTTACACTTGCACCGACAATCTCCCCTTCAACTATGTCCAGAGAGTTGGCTATCGCACCTATGAGCTCATCCATGTTTATTGTCAAACTCAATCTTTCATCTCCTATAATTCAAACTCTGCAAAGTCGGCGTGTATGTCTTCGTCACTAAGCCCGCCTTTTGCCATTTCAAAGCTGTTGCTCCCCAAAATGTCCTCTGCTTTTTTTTCGGGGTTTTGATGTATGATTCCTGCGAGTTCTATGAAATCACGGATTATTTCGCGCGGGGTAATGTGTGTTTCGGCACCTACGCGATTGTATTCCACCGTCAAAAAGTATAGCAAATCTTCATGCTTCAGCGTTGGGGTATAGTTATATAACTGTGCGTGGATGTCTCTGAGTTTTTCCACCAAAACGTACATTTCCTCTTGTGTCAGCATTTGCAGACGAATTATCGGAGCTGACAGGTCTTTGAGGTCGTCTGTGGCAAAATGTCCCTCCGCAAGCCTTGAGCGCAGGGCTTCGTAACTGAACAAACCCTTGTATCTGTCCTCTATGCACTGCGGAGTGCCACCCATCAAAAATCCTATGTGCTTTGCTTTGCCCTGCAATACATCATTATATATTGTGAGTATCTTTTCATAGTTGTTTTGCCTTGTGATTGCGTTTGGAATCTTAAATATGTTGACGAGCTCGTCTATTAATACCAACAGGCCCTTATACCCTGCACTCACTAGAAACGCGGCTAGTATTTTTAGAAAATCGTACCATGTTTCGTCTGTGACTATGAAGTTTATTCCCAGCTCCGCTTTGGCATCTCTTCTGGTGGCATACTCGCCTCGAAACCATCTGAGTACATTGCTTTTTGTCACACTGTCATCGTTTTTGTAAGCTCTCCAGTAAATTGCTATCGCTTTTGCGAACTCGAAACCGTTTACCATTCCCTCCAGGGAGCTTGCGACTTCAAAGATTTGTTTTTCAACCTCTTTGTCAAATGCCTCTCCATCAAGCCCTGTTTGTGATTTTACCGTGCTTTGAATTCCTGAAATCCATTTCTCCAAAATGAGCGGGAGTGCTCCCCCGTCAGGCTTTGATTTTGTGGAAAGATTTTTAAGGAGTTCCTTATATGTTGCAAGTCCCTGTCCCTTTGTTCCGGCAAAACGCCGCTCGGGCGAGAGGTCTGCATCCACTACTGCAAAGCCTTTTGCTGTTGCGTAGTTGCGGATGGTTTGAATCAGAAAACTCTTGCCGCTCCCGTATTTACCCACAACAAAACGAAGCGAAGCTCCTCCGTCTGCTATGAGGTCAATGTCGTGCAGTATTGCTGCTATCTCTTGTAAGCGCCCTACTGTCACGTACTCAAGACCTACTCTCGGCACAACGCCACCCTTTAGAGCATTTATTAATATACTTGCAATCCGCGCCGGTATGCGGTTAGTCATCACTGTGCTCCTGTTTGTTTACAAAAATGGAGCTTCCGGTCGGATTTGAACCGACGACCTACGCATTACGAATGCGTTGCTCTGCCAACTGAGCTACGGAAGCGTATTATTTAGTATAGTCAAGTATAGTCAATGCAAATAGATTTGTCAATGCGAATAAACTGTGGTATCATACACTATTAGACTTTCCGCAGATATTAATGAAGGGATTTTATTTTATGTCTGATTGTATGCATACCGGCAAACTTTTTGAGGGAGGGCGTTCTCTGGCTTGGACCTTTCTTAAACAGCTTGAGTGGCCTTGGGATGCTTTGAAGCAGATTTCGGATTATATTACTCGGCTGGGCGCAGAGCTTGATGTGTCGCAGTATGATGCTTTGCCTGATGAGATTTGGATTCACAAAACTGCGCGTGTTGCACCTACTGCGTTTATAGGTGCCCGCACCATAATCGGGCCCGGTACTGAAATACGGCACTGCGCATTCGTCAGAGGCAACGCACTTGTTGGCGAAGGCGCGGTTGTGGGTAATTCTACCGAGCTTAAAAATGTGATTTTGTTCGATAAAGTGCAGGTGCCGCATTACAACTATGTCGGTGATTCTATTTTGGGATATAAGTCGCATATGGGAGCAGGGGCGATAACCAGCAACGTCAAAAGCGACTCTTCTCTCGTATCTGTCGCATATGGTGATAGGCGCATTAAAACTGAGCTAAAAAAGTTTGGTGCCATTTTGGGTGATAATGTTGAAGTCGGTTGCAACACAGTGTTAAACCCGGGCACGGTCGTCGGAAAGCATACAAATATCTATCCGCTTTCATTTGTGCGCGGTTTCGTTCCCTCGGGGTCTATCTATAAAAAACAAGGCGAGATTGTAGAAAAGATTTGACGTTTTATACACTTTAAGTGTAAAGTAGTGGTGGCAAACAGCACATCACCTGCCGAACCTAGGAATAAGAGAGACTGAGGCTGTGCAAATCACAAAGCAAGATAACCAAATAAAATTTGACAGGATTTCTCATGCGTATATCGCAGATGAAGCACTGGTTGGCTTGCTCGCCATGGCCGTTGTTTGCAGTGCCCGTGACAGCAAGAGACCGTGCCATAAATGTGTACACTGTGACAAAGCTCTGCGCGGCATTCACCCTGATATTATGGCTATCTCTCGGCCGGAGGACAAGCGGGATATTTTGGTTGACCAGATTCGCGAACTAAGAAAAGATGTGTATGTTTTACCATGCGAAGCCTCGCAAAAGGCCTATATAATTCATGATGCAGAAACGATGAATCACAACGCACAGAACGCTCTTTTGCAAGTACTGGAGGAACCTCCGGCTCACATGGTTTTTATTTTATGTACAAATAACCCTGCGATGTTGCTAAGTACCATCCGTTCGCGCTGTGTTATATTAACTTTCCAAAATGTTGCAGAGCATAGCGGTCATTCCTCTTTTGAGGAAGATGATGAAAGTGAAATAATACTCGCCCAACAATTCATCAGTGCTCTCGGATATGATGATGCGGCACTTGTGAGATGTATGTTTCAAATCGAAAAACTAAACAGAACAGCTCTATCTGATTTTCTCTCTGCGGCTCGCGAGCAAATTGTATTTTTATTCAAAAAAGACCCTGAGTATATGGGAAAAAGTACACTTGGAGGAAACGGACAGATGCAATCATTGCTCGCCACCGCAGAGCAGCTTTTGACAAAGGCGGAAGAAATGTTAAGAAGTAATGTAAGCTCAGGTCATATCGCAGGTATGGTTTGCGCAGGATTATTAGGTAGTGATTATCTAAGAAAAGGGGCATAAATTTTGACACAGATTGTTAGTATTAAATTCAACGAGTTTGGGAAGGCTTACTTTTTTGACCCTTCCAATCTGGAAATTTCCAAAGGCGACATGGTTGTTGTTGAGACTGCAAAAGGACTCGAATATGGTGAGTGTGTGCAGGGCGTTCATGAAGTTGATGACGAAAACATCGTCAAGCCTCTGCGACCTGTCGTGCGCGTAGCTACTGAAGAAGATAGGAATATTGCGGCAAAATGCAAAGAAAAAGAGAAAGAAGCGTTTGAATACTGCCGTGAGAAGATTGTCGATTTCGGGCTTGAAATGAAGCTTGTAAACGTAGAGTTTGGTTTTGAGGGGAGTAAGATTCTTTTCTTCTTCACCTCTGACGGACGTGTTGATTTCAGGGAGCTTGTAAAGGATTTGGCTGCGAGGTTCAGGGTTCGCATTGAGCTTAGGCAAATCGGCGTTCGCGACGAGGCGAAAATGCTCGGCGGATTAGGAGTATGCGGAAAGCAGTTTTGCTGCTCACAGTTTCTCACTGAGTTTCACCCTGTATCAATCAAAATGGCAAAAACGCAAGGGTTGTCGCTCAATCCCACGAAAATCTCAGGTGCGTGCGGAAGGCTCATGTGCTGCTTAAAATACGAAGAGGTCGCCTACAAGGATCTTGTAAAAAAAGCTCCTAAGGTCGGGGCTTTTGTTGAGACACCATTTGGTAAAGGCTCTGTTATAAACGTAAATATCCTTAGAGGAAACGCAAAAATCCGCATGGAAGACGGTTTTGACACAACTCTCAAGACGTGCACTTTTGATGAGCTTGATATTTTAGGCGGAAAGGGGCGCCGGGCTGAATACATCACCGCACGGGATGAGGGTAGGCTTGAGGAAGCCGGATTCAAGGCTTCTCCCCCGCCGCAACGTGCGCGTGCTGCTGAGCCTTACAACATGGATACATTAAATGATAAGCCTGCTCCCCAAAGAAGCGCAAGCGGCGGACATGAACGTAAAGATCACAAGAACCATCACAGGCATAAGGCTAATGTTAAAGGTGAGCATAAGCGCAGGTCGGAGGATATGGATGACATTTCAACACATCCGGAGCCTCTGGAAGGGGCAAAGCATAAAAAGCCTCATTATAAACGCCGGAAAAAGCGTAAAAAGCCCGGTGATGATACTTAGGGGAGGTATTCCATGTTTATCGGTAGGCAAAGTGAACTTAGAGAGCTTGATGGGATTTATGCTAGCGGTAAGTTTGAGTGCGTAATATTGCACGGTCGTTTGCGTATGGGGAAAACCGCACTGCTTCGTGAATTCATGAAAGACAAAAATTGTATCTACTTTGCTGCCGGTGAAACCAGCGACAGAGA
>WQTE01000111.1 GCA_009786445.1 Oscillospiraceae bacterium
CTCCGTTGTATGCTTTTCATGCGGCTTTTGGCACTTTTGTGGCAAAAGTCCTTGCTTACCTCTGCCCTCATATTTTTCATTCTTTACTTGACACTACCTTTTTTAGTAGACGTTGGCCTCATGCCCTCCGAACCCTCAAATCATTGGTCAAAGTCCGTCTTACTCAAGGTTATCGGAAGAAATGAAGCAAACTTTAGCGTTTTTTGAGAAAAATAAAAAAAATATTTGACATATACCGCCACACCATTATACTATGCACCAAAGAATCTTGCAACACAAAGGTTTTATAGCCTGTGCAAACACTCCGCAAATTGCGATTACAGTTCAGACCAAGCCGAAGATGGGTGGTTTGTGGAGTCTTTTTTGCGAGAACAGTGGCGCAATGCTCTCTGGCTCGCAAAAAAGCGGAACAAATTACCCGTCTTCGGCGGCCGGTGAATTGAGGTGACTAGCACTATGACATCTGAGATTAAAAAACTAAAAACAATCATTGAAACCTCTGACAACATTGTGTTTTTCGGTGGAGCAGGGGTATCTACTGAAAGCGGAATCCCTGATTTTCGTAGTGCAGATGGGCTGTATAACGAAGCGTATAAATATCCACCAGAAAAAATGCTCTCACGTAGTTTTTTCATGGAACACACGGAAGAGTTCTATAAATTTTACAAAGAAAAAATGCTCTACCCTGATGCAAAACCAAACAAAGCGCATATCGCGCTTGCAGAGCTTGAAAAGAAAGGGAAACTCAAAGCCGTCATCACACAAAATGTAGACGGGCTTCACACAAAAGCGGGAAGTGTCAACGTACTGGAACTGCACGGTTCTGCGCTGCGAAATATCTGCTTAAACTGCAAAAAATGTTACCCCGTGGAAAAGATAATTCAGAGCGAAGGCATACCTTTTTGCAACTGCGGAGGCATAATCAAACCGGATGTGGTATTATATGAGGAGAGTTTAAACGCCGATATCATGCTCGGCGCTGCAAATGCGATTTATGCTGCTGAAGTCTTAATAGTAGGCGGCACATCGCTTAATGTATACCCCGCAGCAGGTATGATAACAGGCTATCGGGGCAAAAAACTTGTTTTAATCAACAAAACAGAGACGGCATATGACCGCCGGGCAGCTCTGATAATCAGAGAAAGCATCGCCGAGGCGCTGGATATGTCAGTAAGAGGGTGAGGGTCTTTAGCAAGTTGAGAAGAATAATACACATAGATATGGATGCATTTTATGCCGCTGTTGAAGTGCGCGACAACCCCGAGCTTGCGGGCAAACCGCTAATCATCGGCGCACTCCCGAGCGAACGGGGAGTTGTAGCCACGTGCAGCTACGAAGCCCGCAAGTTCGGTCTTCGTAGTGCCATGAGCATAAAAGAGGCATATCGCAGATGTCCCGGCGGAATTTATATGCACCCGAACATGGAAAAATATGCAAAAGCCTCCGCAGAAATTCACAAAATATGGGAAAAGTACACGGATTTGGTAGAGCATATATCCCTCGATGAGGGCTACCTTGACATCACAGGCACAGAGCACGCTTTTGGCGGCGCGGCGGCAATAGGGCACGAAATACGGCAAAGGACAAAAGCGGAGGTCGGGCTGACATGCTCGGTAGGCGTAGGTTATTCCATGATGTCTGCTAAACTTGCGAGCGAAGAAAAAAAGCCGGACGGATTTTTTGAGATACTGACCCCCGAGGCACTAAACCGTTTAATCATTGACCGCAATGTGCGTACAATTTATGGCGTTGGCATAAAAACAGCCGAAGAGCTGAATAAAGCGGGAATCACCACAGTTCGGGACATTCTTGGAGCAGCCGAACGTGTAGAAGCCATGCTCGGAAAACATGGGTTTCAAATTGTCCGTCTGGCACAAGGCATTGACGAGCGAAAGGTAACACCGGATGCAGAGATCAAATCCATAGGAACAGAGCATACATTTCAAAAGGACACTACAGATTTCGATTTTCTGAGAGACTATCTGCTTCTCTCTGCCGAGAGATTGAGTTTCGACATAGCGCAAAAAGGATTGTATGCGGGGACAATAACCATAAAAGTGACCTATGCCGACATGAAAAGCATCACCCGCTCAAAGAGTGGTGATGCCACAAACAGGACAAAAGATATATATGCCACAGCGGTGGAACTCCTTAAAAAAGTGGAAAGGCGACCAATTCGCCTCATAGGCATAACCGTGAGCAACTTTTCTGACACACCCACAAGGCAGATGTCACTTTTCGACAACGCTCAAAACCCAAAGCACGAAAAGCTGGACGGCGCACTTATGGAAATAAGAAAAAAATTCGGCAGGGAAATGATAAAATCAGCAAACGTCTACCGCGCGGAAAAAAGGCTCGAAAAATCAGAAGAAGCGGAGTAAATGCGCAAAATGGTCTATCCCTGCCATCCGATCGGTAATCCGGCCATCGGTCAGCAGGGATAGTAAGTTCCGTATTGGGGTTTTGATATAATATATCACACTAGATGTTGGAGTGTGTGTACAATAATTGAATTCTTTATTACAACTATCATAACTTCTATTAAGATTGTATTAACTGGAGAGAATAGACAACAAAAGATATACTATCAAAGGCTAACTTGTGCATAATAGACAAAATTACGCTCCGGTTATCTCTGCGATGAGCTCGTCAATTTCAGACTGACTGAGAAGTCTGCCGGGGTCATCTCCCCCGCCGCCGGAAGAATCGGACGAGCCTGAAACCGGCTGATACTCTTTAATTTCTTGAGGGATATTATCGGTATCAAATTCAAAAACAGCACAATTGTCGGCATCAACGGCACTTTCTTTACCAAGTTGAGGCAAACCATTAAAAAACCAGAACATCACACCGAGAAGATGCTCAGGCACAACAAGCAACATGGTCTTGGTTCTGAAAATCTTGACCATGTTGTTCATGTACGCAATAACGCGATTTGCAGTTTCTTTTACAGTCTCGCCATTTGGCGTTTCGGCGTTGTGAAACCAGCTATTTTGAGCAAACATATCGACCTCGGAGGTAGGGGTACCTTCAAGGTCGCCGAAATCACGCTCATGGAGCTTCATGCCCTTCATGATTTTAGCATCCTCAAGCCCGATACCTTCGGCGATAATTTCAGCAGTAGCCATAGTGCGAATCTGAGGCGAACTGAGAATCATACTAATGCCTTTTCCGCTTAATGAACTCACAACACTTCGAGCTTGTTCTAATCCTGTTTCATTTAAGGGAGGGTCGTTTTTGCCGATAATAATGCCCTGAATATCAAGGTCTGTCTGACCGCTAAGGACAACATAAGCTTTCATCTAATAGAGCACCCCCTGAATCGAACTTACAATATTATACACAATAAGCAACTTAAAAACAACAACAAAAAATATATTTTACATACCGGTCACTGAAAGGTCACTGAAACACTTTAGCGACAAACTACTTGACAACATTTTTGCAGCGTGCGATACTGGCAACATGAAAAAATTGACCGTTATGAAGGTAAACCAAAAAGCCATAATTCCCGCTCGCCAAACTGCCGGAAGTGTCGGCTATGACATTGCGGCATGCCTTGACGGGGAAGTAACGATAGCCCCGGACGAGACAAAAAAAATAGGCTCAGGCGTTGCAATCGCGCTCGAAGAAGGGTATGCGGCGTTCATATATGCAAGGAGCGGTCTGGGAATAAACAAAAACATAGTCCCCGCAAACTGCGTGGGAGTTATAGATTCAGACTACCGCGGAGAAATAATAGTCGGGCTGAGAAACTTCTCAAAAGAACCATTTAAAATAAACCACGGCGACCGCATAGCACAAATGGTCATTACAAAATGCGAAACCCCTGAAATAACACTGTGCGGCGTTCTGGATGAAACAAAGCGCAGCACAGGCGGATTCGGCTCAACAGGCTGATGCAGTACAGAAATACAAGAAATACAAAGTGCAAAATTAAGCAGTAAACTTACCATCAAAAGTGCTTAAGAAGTGCTGTATAAAAAGTATTGTAAATATGTGCCCAAATATGGTAAAATAACGCAAAACTCTAGGACATAAGGGAGGCACTATGCTATTTGGCAAGAAAAAGCGCACTGTAATACTGTCTCCGGCAGACGGAAAGCTACTACCGATTACACAAGTAAGTGACCCGACATTCAGTGAGGAAATGCTCGGAAAAGGAGTGGCAATTTGTCCGTCGGAGGGCAAGATTTTTGCACCCGTGAGCGGAAAAATTGAGCAGGTGTTTGACACCTCTCACGCAATATCGCTCATATCAGACGACGGAGCAGAAATACTCATACATGTAGGGCTGAACACAGTAGAACTAAAAGGCAAATTTTTCAAAACACATTGCGCCGACGGCGATACAGTCACCCCCGGCGACCTGCTCTTGGAGTTTGACCTGCAAGATATCGCAGATGCCGGATATGACACAGTGACACCCGTTGTAATATGCAACAGCGACGAATTTGAAGGCTTTGCGGTTGTGACCGAGCGCGAAATTTCAAAAGGCGAAGAAATCCTATCTATAAAAAAATTGCAGAGGTGAAAGCCGCAGTAACAAAACACCCGCCCACAGGCGGTGGGGGCTTTGAAGAAATGTGGAGAAAAAATGACGAAACACTATGGAAAAAGTATTTTCCCGGCGGTAGCAATAGGAAAAATTAAAGTCATTGAAAATTTGCCGCACCAGGCGATAGAGACCCATGCAGAAAATTCCGAAGAGCAATGGCAGCTCCTGCTTGAAGCAAAAGCGGAGACAGACAGACAACTGGAAGAATTATTTGAAAAAACCTCAAAAGAACTTGGAGAGGAACTTGCAAATATAATAGACGTGCAGCGCCTCATGCTCAGTGACGGCGACCTTAATGATTCTCTGGAAGAGATGATAAAAATAGACTCACTCAGTGCGGCAGAAGCGACAAAAAGAGCAGGAAAAGAATTCTCGGAGTTTTTTGCATCACTGGACGACCCATATATGAAAGCACGCTCCGCAGACGTGCTGGACGTTACAAACAGGCTACTTGCGCAGCTTCTGGGACAAGGCGGACAGACCACATTATACGACAGCACGGTGATTGTAGCAGACGACTTAATGCCCAGCCAAACGCTCACACTTGACAGAAAAAAAATAGCCGCATTCGCACTGCGCAAAGGCTCGGCAAGTTCACACACAGCTATACTGGCAAAAAGCATGAGCATACCATGCCTTGTACAGACAGACATACCCACCTCATTAGGCACAGAATCAGACGGAAAAGATGCAATAGTAGACGGCGAAGACGCTGTCGTGTACATAGAACCCGATGAAGCCGTGTTAAGCGAAATGCAAAAGAAAATCAAGCGGCTTGAAAAAGAGAGAGCCGGGCTCGAAAAAATGCGCGGGCTCGAAACCATCACCAAAAGCGGCAAAAAAATCTCACTCAACGCCAACATCGGCGGAGTAGGCGACCTTCCGGCGGTTCTTAGTAATGATGCAGAAGGAATAGGACTTTTCCGAAGTGAATTTTTATACCTCGACAGGAATAATTATCCATCAGAAGACGAACTATTTGAAGCATATCGCAAAGTCACAGAAGCGATGGACGGCAAACAAGTCATAATAAGGACACTCGACATCGGAGCAGACAAAAAAGCAGATTATCTCAACTTGGATGACGAAGAAAACCCCGCACTCGGGCTGCGCGGCATAAGAGTATGCATAGAAAACGAAGCGGTATTTAACACACAGCTCAGAGCCATCTACAGAGCATCGGCGTACGGAAATGTCGCAATAATGTTCCCGATGATTACCTCGGTGTGGGAAGTAAAACACTGCAAAGAGCAGGCTGCAAAGATAAAAGAGCAGCTTAAAAACGAAGGCGTAAAAACAGGCGAGCCGGAACTTGGGATAATGATCGAAACCCCCGCAGCCGTCATGATATCAAAAGACCTTGCCAAAGAAGTAGCCTTTTTCAGCGTAGGAACCAACGACTTAACACAATACACGCTTGCCATAGACAGGCAAAACAGCAAGATAGACCGATTTTACGACCCGCACCACCCAGCAGTGCTGGAAATGCTCAGGCTAATAGCCAAAAGCGCAATCGAAAACGGCATTTGGGCCGGAATCTGCGGAGAGCTGGGCGCAGACCCGAAACTCACAAAAAGCTTCATAGAAATGGGCTACACAGAACTATCAGTATCCCCCGGCTACATTTTGGGGTTGCGTGAACTGATACGGGAAATGGCTTAATATGTAAAAACCTGCGTGGGCAGCACGCTGCCTACGGGTTAAAATCTAAATAACGGGAGTGAAAAAATGGTTAGTATACAGTACGTAATAACAGACGAACTTGGCATACACGCACGCCCGGCAGGACAACTCGTCAAAGCGGCGAGCACCTGCAAATGCGACGTAAAGGTCGGGACACCGGAAAACATGGTGGATGCCAAGCGAGTCATGGGCGTCATGCGACTTGCGCTCAAGCAAGGCGACACACTCACTATGACATTCGACGGCGAGGACGAAAAAGAAGCAGCAAGCACACTGGAAAACTTCCTAAAAGAAAATCTATAAATAAAACACCACAGAAGCATAAAAAATGAAAAACACAGCGACTTATCCGTAGGGGACGGGCAAATCCGCCCCGGCAGACAACGTCCCGCCAATTAGGAGGCAACAAAATGATAATCAAAAACGCAAACGTATACTGTAAAACAGGAAAATTTGAAAAAGGCGATATAACAATCGAAGGAGAGTATATTGCAAAAAACAGCGGAAAAAATAGCGAAAAAAACAGTGGCGAAATAATTGATGCAGAAGGACTGATGGCAATCCCCGGGCTGGTGGACATACACCTCCACGGCTGCGTGGGAAAAGATTTTTCAGATGCAGACGAAGAAGGACTCAGAGAAATGCTACGCTTTGAAGCATCACAAGGCATAACATCTGTATGCCCTGCGACACTCACGCTTGCCGAGGAAAAACTATCAAAGGCATGTAAGAGAATATCAACAGTGACAGATGAAAAAGGGTCAGCGGTTGTAGGAATACAACTCGAAGGACCGTTTTTATCATACAATAAAAGAGGCGCACAAAACCCCGACTACCTATGCAAACCCGAAGTAGAAATGGTAGACAGGCTGCAAAAGGAAGCAAACGGGCTGATTAAACTTATAGCAATAGCACCCGAGCTTGACGGAGCGTTAGAAGTAATAAACAAGCTCAGCAACAAAGGAATAAGAGTCTCATTGGCACACAGCGAGGCGGGATATGAAACCGCAATGAAAGGACTGGAAAGCGGCGCAAGACAGGTTACGCATCTGTTTAACGGGATGGCACCCTTTCACCACAGAGACCCGGGCTTGATAGGAGCAGCAAGAGACTTTGAACTATGCACCCCGGAGCTGATATGTGATGGCGAACACGTCCATCCGGGCGTAGTGCGGGCAACTTTTGCCATGTTCTCTGACGAGAGAATAATAATGGTCAGCGACAGCATGATGGCAACAGGCATGGAAGACGGCATATGGAATCTCGGAGGTCTGGAAGTAGAAGTCAAGGGCACTCGCGCAGCACTGACAAGTAACGACTCAATAGCAGGTTCAGTAACCCACCTTATGCAGTGCCTAAAAATAGCAGTAAAGAAAATGAAAATACCACTGGAAAGCGCAATAAAATGCTGCACAATAAATCCGGCAAAAGCAATAGGAGCAGACGACAAAAGAGGCAGCATAGAAGTGAATAAATATGCAGACGTAGTACTACTAGATAATGACCTAAACATAAAAAAAATAATCCTAAGAGGAAAAGAACTAAAAGACTAATTAGGCATATGTAGGGGCGGTCATTGACCGCCCGCTTATTTTGCAACAGCCCCCTACTATTTGTTACTGTACACAGGTCGCCAAAAATGGATAATTTATTCCGCTTTTTTGCGAGCCAGAGAGCATTGCGCCACTGCTTAAGCAAAAAAGACTCCATAAATCATCCACTTTTGGCTTGGTCTGTACTGTAACCTCTCATGATGATTTCATCTGGATTTTACTTGACAAACAACAGTGTCATATGTTACCATACAAGCAATCGGACGGCTTGCCGGGCTAGTGGCGGCTGCTCCCAATATAGATTTTAGGTCTGAGGAAGAGCCGTTACGCTAGTGGCGGTTATTTCTCGTTTTTACGAGAAATAACTATGGTTACTACCAACGCCACTAAAGACACGAGGATTTGTGCGAGTGCCAGTATTGTTGATATTTCCATCGCTGCTCCTTCCCGAAGCAGCCCAGCCGTCGTCATGCTTGCGGGCAGAGCATATCACAAACCTAATAAAGATTGCAACCACGTGCAAAAACCCCAAAGTTGAAGATTTTCACACTTTGGGGCGT
>WQTE01000112.1 GCA_009786445.1 Oscillospiraceae bacterium
ATTGCCGCTCCGATACCGAATGAGGCGAACACATAGAAGAAACATATCAATATGCCGCCTAAGAGAAACGCTCTCGGAATCTCTTTTTTCGGATTCTTCATGTCTTTGGTAAAAGCCGCTACTACTTCAAAGCCTTTGAAGTTTAGGATTATTACCGAGATAAATGTTATCCCACCGATACCTGGCAGCAAGTCTGCACCCGAAGTTATCGGGTTTGCAAAACCGAATACTATTCCGCAATACAAACCAAATATGCCGAGTCCAAGCATGAGTATGATTTTTGCATATGTTCCGAGATTTATCAGCCATTTGTTAACGGATATGGGCAAGAGGCTTCCATAGGTCATTGCCCATATAAGCAGTAGTTGCAATACAACCGAGAGAACCACTGAGATTTCTCTGCCTATGACTTGTGAAAGAACTTCTGTGAACAGCACTGCAAGAGATGCGAGCCAGAACACGAATTGTATCCAATAATACCAAGCTGAGCGGCTTCCCCAGTTTCTTCCATAGGCGCGTTTTACCCAGTCGTAGAGTCCACCTTTGTCAAGATAGGCTGAGCCGAGTTCTGCGGTGATGAAGCCATAGGGAATGAAGAACACTATAAACATCAGTAGCCACCAGAAGTACTGACTGTTCCCGATTGCCGCTGTCGGTGCCACGGATTCTACTACCATTGTGACACACACTGCTGCCAGAACCGCATCAAACAGCTTGAATTTTTTTGTCTGCATTTTTTCATCGTGTAGTCTTTTGACTACTTTTTTGCGCGAAGGCATAAAAAAAGCCCCTTTCCTTTTAGGGTTCTGTAAAAACTCAGTGGATTTTCAGAGATACCCGTGTTTAAGCATAGTTTAGCTCAAACTTTGATAAAAAGATAGGGGTTTTCGTTGTTTATTACCATCTCTTCGGAAGCTGTAACGCGTTACATTTCACGTAACGATGTTACAGTATTCCCATTTGTATAATTTCGTCAAACTCTCTAAATCGGAATTATCTTACCCTCATCTATTCTTAGTAGGTGGTCATACTCTTCTTTCAAGCCATCATCAATACTATGAGTTATATTTATCACAGTTACTCCATCTAGCGACAGAATATATTTTTCGATGTTCATCTTTGTATCTGCATCCACTGATGAAGTAGGCTCATCAAAAATGATAACAGGAAGGTTGCTTGTTAAGATTCTTGCAAGACCAATTCTCTGCTTTTGACCGCTACTGACAAATTGACCGGCATTACCCATATTAGTATCTACGCCAAATTCAAGAGTGCTAACCATTTCAGACAACCCTAGGTTATTCAAAATACTTATAATGCTATCGCCGTCTATATCTTGATACAAACTCACATTGTTTATTAAGGAGTCGTTCAAGAGATAGGTTTCTTGAGGTAAGTAGCCTATGAACTTTGATAGATTATAGTGTTCTGCACTGATACAGTCGCCATTAAATAAAATACGGCCGGAGTAGCCCGTCAAAAGACCTGCCAGTATTTTCGCTAATGTGCTTTTCCCGGAGCCACTGGCTCCATATATAGCATACTTCTTACCGGCTTCAAAGGTAACGCTTAGCCTATTTAAAACAATTTCCCCTCCATACGTAAAGCTCAAATTTTCTACTTCTATTTTTTTGAGTTCGTTTTTTAACTCAAGTAAGGCTTTTTGCCGAGAGTGTTTTGTAATATCGCCGTCTATCTTTTTGGCGACCTCTTTTCCTGATATAGAAAGATTATAGTTTTCTATTACTTCCGAAAAAGGTTCTGCAATCGAGTTATTTAGTTGGCTAATTGCCATCATTGCCCCAAGTGTAATTTGCCCCTGTATGATAAGAATTGCGCCTACAACCCAAGGGATTAATATCAGCAACATCCGAATTAGATATATTACGGAGTTAGAGCCTACCAAAAGGTTATTTCTCTTTAACTTACTATTTTCAAGCCGTTCATTTACATCAGAGAATTTTGACAGAATTTCCGATTGCAAGCTTCTTGATGCAAACAGTTCAAATCCGCCTAAATAGTTTGCTACGCTACCTGAGAAATCGCCTGCTGTTTTCACATATTTTGCAGAGGCATTGCTTGTTGCTTTTTTGAAAAGCAGAGGGATAGATACTTGGACCAACAGCAACAATATGGCGACAAACCCCATAATATAACTGTAAAAAAACACTGCCATTAGAGAAAAGATAGCAAGAGCCGAAGAAGTAACTATTGCGTACAACGGCAACATATACTGTGTTTTCAAATCATCCATTAGCGTAGTCATTGTGTTTAAATAGTCACCTTCAGCCTTTTCATAGAATTTCAGATAATCCGAATTCATAAATACCTCAAACATCTTGTTTTTCAAGGCCAGAAATGTCGCTCTGAAATACTTGTTCTTAAAGACTCCCCGAAGAAAGGAAAATGTCGCAGATAATAGAAAAATAAGTATAAGCCCTCCGGTGGCGAGCAACGCCCCACTCAAGTCCAATGCTACAATATAATCCACAAGAAATTGGAACAAAAAAGCATATCCCACCATTGTTGCTGTAGTTAAAAATGCGAACAAAATGGATATAAGTAAGATGGATTTATGTCTTAAGCAAATTTCGCGCATATGTTAAGCGACCTCCTTCTTTATTTTCACGCATCCGACCGGAAACTCATCGGTATCTATTTCGCCGTTCATAACAGCATCATAGAACTCCTGACACATTGTACCCGCACTCTTCGTATCTCCATTTTTGAGATATGCAGCTACACGACAAGACCCAACGCACTTATCTTTAACAGGGCACATTTCACAAACTCCTGTCAAATCATTAGCCTCATAACTTCTTAAATTTTTAAAGACATCGGAGTTTTTCCAAATTTCTTTAAAACTTGTTTTCTTCACATTGCCGGCCACAAAAAAATCTATCCCTGCCGCAGGGGCACATACAGTAACATCGCCACTAGGTAAAATGCCGGCGATGTTGTACGCCCACCCACAGCCTGGCTGAAATGATGGAGTAATATATTCTGGATTCATTAAGAATGGAAGTGTCATGGAACAATTTCTGCTTCCTGTTCTTTTATTGTGCTGATTTATTTTCATAATCAAATCATATTTTTCTTGTACAGACAGCATATATTCACTATGCTTAGAATTTAGCTCCGCATGAAAAGGCACAAATCGACACCGTAATTTTCTTTGATCTAATTCATGTATAAATTCATCCAAGAAACTAAAGTTATGTTTCCCAACAACACAGTTGAGTAAAACATCTACTCCTTGGGATTGAAGCACCTTAAGATTTGCCAGTGTTCTTGTATATATTTTTTTCCCTTTTGAAATAAACTCCATTATTTCATCATTACCATCAAGGCTAATTTGTAAGCTAGCATTGATTTTCCCAAGTTTTTCTATTTCTACTTTATTCAACAACGTGCCGTTTGTTGAATATGAAACGAGAATGTCGGCATCGCTAAAAATTTTGCCTATTTCAAACCAATTTTTATTTAACAAAGGTTCGCCACCTGTAATGGCAATGGCTGGCAAGCCTAACTCTACACAATCTTCAGCTATCAACTCTATTTCACTTAACGTTATATGCTCTTCCTTTGCAGTGGTAGAAATATACTCTTCATCATAACAATAAAAGCATCTTAGATTGCAGACATTGGAAATATTCAGATAAAGAAATTGCAGCTGCCCCTTTTGTGGCCATTTTTCGGAAAACTTGTAGTTTTGTATCATATATTTTATGCCTCTTAACCTTATATGAATTAACCAGCTCAGCTTATTATTCGCTGTTCAATACACTATTTTGTTGATAAGCGTCTTTGCTTTGTGGATTGTTTTGTTTAAAGGCTGTTAGGGGGATTGCCTGATGCTCCGCAGAAAACAGAAGCATTTGGTTCAAAATCTACACCTTGTAGCTTTTGGTTCAGTTTTTCTTGATTAACTATTAACATGATAGAATCCTCCTTTGTTACTTGGGCGCATTTCACTTGCATCTAAATAAGCTGGCTGGTTAAAACCGAAAAAACAAAACATAACCATATTTTGTAATTCAGGTTAACTCTTCGCAGAACATACACCCAAAATAGCACAATCTATAAACATAGCACCATACTGTTTGACGGGAATTATTCTTCCGCGAAACAGTATGGTAGGACGACTGAAGAAAGGTTATAATGTGTCTATTATAATAGTCTCTTCAAAAAGAGAAAAAGGAGGAACCCATCGTGCAAAAAATCATCGCTTATTTATGTGCTTTCCTGCTAACCATCACCCTTACAGTGAATTTGATACCACCGCATTATGACAGCAGTTTCCCGTCTTGCGAAGTAGTACAGCCTTTTTACATTGCTCCGCCTCCAAATGAGATAATAAAAAAGTGAGTTAGTAAAGATTAATAAAAACAAGGGTTTATCCGCTATTCATAGGACTAACCCTTGCTTTACAGCAAAGCTCATAAAAATCTTGCACGATTTCGTATCACCTGTTGCTCTGCTTACATAATACGCCTCCTGCAAGTATTTTTTTGCTTCATCATGCTCTTCCAGCATAACAAGTGCGTATCCTTTATTGAATAATAAAGCAGCAAAAGAGCGGTATGCACCATATTCTACACATCGCTTAATCCCGATGTCGCAAAGTGCCACAACCTCTTTGTGAAGGCCTTTCATACCCACCCAATTGGTTAGAGGATGTAGTATAGCCGCATATAAAGGCGATATGCCCTCGTCGTCTACAACTTTTCGCTCAATGTACTCTTTAACCGCATATAAAATCTCGATGGCGGTATCATGCTCACCTGCTTCATAATAAGAGATGGCGAGGTTGTTAAGTATCGTCAAATCATCCTTTGATAATAAATAGCGGAGGATTCCGCCGGGCGAAAAATTCTTAATCGACATGGCGGCGACTTTTTTCATTGCATCCAGAATATCTTTGGAGTCGATTCCTTTATTTTTCATTAAAAGTGCTTGCACATGCAAAATTAGTTGCTCATAAACACGTTCAAGTTTTCCCATTGAGTTTAGTTTATTAACAAGCATCTCCGCCTTGTCAAAATCCTCTGTGCGCAGACTTTGATTTATCTGATGCTTCAAACGAAAAGCTTCAAGCTCTCTATCGTCCAGAAATGACGGATAAACCTCCGGAGCTTGCCCTAATCTCTCCAGCAGTGCTTCATACGTGATTCTTGTGGGGACTTGTTCTCCGTTTTCAATGCGAGAAAGGTTGCTTGCCGAGCAAATGCCAAAGCATAGCGTTTCTTGGCTTATTGACTGGTCTATACGACTCGAACGTATAATTTCGCCTATTGATAACATATTATGATACCCCTGACTTTCAATTTATGTGTACTTTTGAGTTGTGCGTAATTTTTAGAACTTCGCAATTGTAACAAAAACAAGAGAGGTAACTCCAATCAAGTTTGATTGCAGAGCCTCTCCATTTATTTAATTTATTGTGTTTGAAAGGGCTCAAGAAATTGCATCTATGTTGTAGTATAGAACAGGTTCACGCCGCTGTCAAGCGAAGTGTCTCAAAGGCATGATAATTGCTTTTAAAAGAAAGCCCCGTCTTTTTGTTCTTATCCGTCACTGCATCAGTGAGATGTATTCATACATGAGCAGCTCGGCTATCATTAGCATTGCTACTCCTGAGGTCAAGTCCATGTTTGATATGTTCATTTCATCGGCGAATATGTAGAAGTTTGTGTCTGATAGATTTTCGAGCGGATTGTTGTCTGCTCTTGTTATTGAGAGCAAATATGGCTTTTCTTTGAGAAATACTCTTTTTACAAAATCGAGCAAAACAGCATCCTCGCCTGAGTATGACAGGGCTATAATCATGTCACGGCTGCCTATGCGGTTTACGAGATTTTGCATTTGATATGCTGTTTCGGGAAAGTATGCGTGGAAATCCAGCCCTATAAATAATCTCTCGCAGTATTGCCCCAGTGTGTGAGTTTTATCGTCTGTTAATATGTAGATATTCGGTCTTTGTTTTAAAACAGCGAGTACTTCTTCAATTTGTTTAGGCGACATCACCCTGGCTGTTTCCATGACGTTTTTCAGGTAATTTTCGCTGTGATTTTGTCCCTTTTTTATGGTGTCCGGAATTTCTAAGTTTTCCTGCGTGTATGAGGTGACTATAAGGCTTTCTATAAAGTCTGAATAGCCTGAAAATCCAAGTTTTTGGGCAAAGCGAAAAATCGTTGCTGTAGATAGAAAGCGGCTTTCAGCAAGTTCTCTTATACTCATTTGTTTCACGCTGTGTATGTTCTTCACCACGTATTCAAAGAGCTCCCGCTCAGTTTTATTTAGCTCGCGAACTGTTTCCTGGGTTGCCAGGAAAAAATCTGTTGCCATCGCTGATTACCCTCTTTCATTACCCTATGTAAAGTGTGCATCTCTTTTGGAGATGCACACTTATTGGTTCTATTGCGATTTAGTACATTCCGCCCATGTCGGGGGGGCCTGCCGGCATGGGTGCGGGAGGTTCGGGGATATCTGACACCAGTGATTCTGTTGTCAGCACCATGGCGGCTACCGAAGCTGCGTTTTCAAGGGCAGAGCGACATACTTTTGTCGGGTCTACTATCCCTGCTTTAATCATGTCGCAGTACTCTTGTTTTGCTGCATCAAAGCCAAACTTTGCATCGCTTGAGTTCTTTATTTTATCGAGAACTACTGCGCCTTCCAGACCTGCGTTCATTGCAATTTGCTTAATCGGGCTCTCGAGTGCGGTTGCAATCAGTGCCATACCTGTTTTCTCGTCACCTGATGCACCATCGAGCATTTTGTCAACTGCTGTGGAGGCGAGTGCATAGATTGTTCCGCCACCGGCTACGATGCCTTCTTCAACTGCTGCGCGTGTGGCATTGAGAGCATCTTCAAGGCGGAGTTTTTTCTCTTTCATCTCTGTCTCTGTTGCTGCGCCGACCTTAATGACTGCTACGCCGCCTGAGAGTTTAGCGAGACGCTCTTGGAGTTTTTCTTTATCGTAATCTGATGTCGTAATTTCAATCTCTGTGTTGATTTGAGAGATTCTTGCTTTTATGTCTTTAGGTTTGCCCGCGCCTTCGACAATGATTGTGTTGTCTTTTGAAGATTTTACTTGACGCGCTGTACCAAGCATATCCATAGTGGCATCTTTGAGTTCCATACCGAGCTCACTTGAAACGACTTGACCGCCTGTAAGAGCAGCGATATCTTGGAGCATTTCTTTTCGTCTATCGCCAAAGCCGGGAGCTTTAACGCAGAGGCATACGAATGTGCCGCGGATTTTATTGAGGATAATTGTAGCTAATGCTTCACCCTCAACGTCTTCTGCAATAATTACAAGCTTCTTGCCTGCTTGAACTACTTGCTCAAGAACCGGAAGAATTTCTTGGATGTTTGAGATTTTTTTATCTGTAATGAGAATTTGCGGCTCGTCAATAACGGCTTCCATTTTCTCCGCATCTGTGACCATGTAAGGTGTAATATACCCGCGGTCAAACTGCATACCCTCAACTACTTCTGAGTATGTCTCAGCAGTCTTTGATTCCTCAACTGTGATAACACCGTCACGGGAAACTTTATCCATTGCTTCTGCAATGAGTTTTCCTATGTTTTCATCACCCGATGAGACAGTTCCGACTCTGGCTATATCTTTTGTGCCTGAAACGGGTTTTGAGTTTGCTTTTATTGCATCAACTGCAACTTCGACTGCTTTTTCTATACCCTTTTTCATAACCATCGGGTTTGCGCCGGCAGCTACATTTTTGATACCCTCACGAATCATAGTCTGTGCGAGCAGTGTTGCTGTCGTTGTCCCGTCGCCTGCTACATCGTTTGTTTTTGTAGCTACTTCTTTAACGAGCTGTGCGCCCATGTTTTCAAACGGGTCAGCAATTTCAATTTCCTTTGCAATTGTAGCACCATCATTTGTGATGAGCGGGGAACCGTATTTTTTATCGAGAACCACATTTCTGCCTTTGGGACCGATTGTCAGACGCACTGTGTCGGCGAGTTGGTTTACGCCTTTTTCAAGAGCCCTGCGGGCATCTTCGCCATAAATAATTTGCTTTGCCATATTCTTAAATTCCCTCCTAAAATA
>WQTE01000113.1 GCA_009786445.1 Oscillospiraceae bacterium
CAAAGTCAAGTATATCAAGTTCCTCAGCGGAATCATCGCAAAAGCATATGCCGCCCGCTAGAGTGCCCGAAGTCTCAAAAACATAGCAGTCCGAAAGACGGATGTATCCCTTTTCCGTCCACTTCTTAATATTTTTACCCAGGATTTCCGCAAAAGACCCGGCATTCTCCAGCTCCCTAAAATCATTATCCGCAATATTTCTTACATTCATTTAAAATAATCCCTCTTTCACTCATTTTGCCGGACTATTCGGGTAAAATTTGGCAAATTAGCAGACAGAACTTGTGTTTTACCTGACTGTTTTGCATTTTACCGGACTAGTCAGGTAATTTTAATTGCTTACCTACATCGTAAACACGCCCGAGAAGTATGTCACTGTGTTTTTCCCGGCGATGTATTTCATGTTTGCACTTTTTGCCAGAGCTGAGACGTTTATGCCGTAGGCTTCGAGTGATGAGAGTGCCTCTTCGGGGTTACGGCAGGGTTCGTTTGTTAAAGTAGCGCATCTTTTGCAGATAGTGCAGCCTCCCGCCGCCAGGACGAGGGCTTTATCTCGTCCTAACCCTGCATATACTTCTTCTGCTATTTTCAGTGTCATGGCATTGTGATGCTGTTGTGAGCGAAACATTCCGTCTATGTCGAATGAATCCTCCAGCGGGTAGACATTTTGCCATACTGTAATGCTGTTAAATTGCCTTGCTTTTTCGATAAGACCGTCTAACTCTCCGATTGAAGGCGGGCAAGTATAATTGCCGCCGTACCGACCGCAGGCGTTCACTTTGCATAAGTCTCTTATCTCGTGTGAAAATTCAAGCTCAGTAACCGAAACGGTGTTAACGCTTCGAGCACCAAGGCTGCGGCAAATGGTTTCTATATCCATTTTCTACCTCTAATATTTTATTGTCAACTCTCCGCTGACAGCGTGAGCGTGAATTTATTTTACATTAGTGCCAACTTTTTGTCAAAAGGGCTTTTGAATTAGACTGTGAATTATTTCTGAGTGACCTGTCCCTGAGTTGCAAATGTGCGTTTTATATGATACAATGCATGGTGGATGGAATTTATGTAATATTGAGGAGGATTTTTGCTATGCCATTTAACGATAACCCATACAGTCAACAACAGCAACAGCATCCGAGTGACCTTTTCCCGTCACTCTGGGGAAATGAGGAAGATACGCAAAGAGCAACATCTGTCATCTTAGCCAAGGTTTTTGTGAGAATGTTTATCGCTTTGGTTGTGACTGCAATCGTCTCGTTTGCAATCATCTCATCGCAAGCGTTGATGTACACGATACTTGAAAATCAAACAATTGTCATCGTAGCTGCGGTTGCGCAAATCGGCGTTGTGCTTGCTATGTCTTTCGGGATGATGAAAATGTCTGCCGCCGTAGCAAACATCCTGTTCTTCGCCTATGCAGCCTTAACAGGAGTAGTTCTTTCAGTCGTTTTGTATTTTTTCACTACAGGTGTAATCTTTCAAGCTTTTGCCATTACGGCACTCATGTTTGCGGCGGTGGCTATCTACGGCACAATCACGAAAAGAGATCTCACCGGACTCGGCAGTTTGTTGTTCATGGGTCTTGTGGGCATTATAATTGCAAGTTTTGTAAACATTTTGTTCTTCAGAGATGATATGCTCAGCATCATCATAAACTATGTCGGCGTGGTTATCTTTGTCGGGCTGACAGCTTATGACACTCAGCGTATCAAGCGCATGATTGCAAGTGTAAACTCAGGTGGGCAGGACTGTGTAATGGCTGCAACACCTGATGAAGCCATTACAAAAATTTCAGTTTTCGGAGCGCTCAGCCTTTACCTCAACTTCATTAATCTGTTCCTACGAATCTTGATGATTCTCGGAAGAAGAAGATAGGTCATTTGTACACTGATTAAAAAGGGGCTGTTGCAAAATAAGCGGGCGGTCAATGACCGCCCCTACATGCCTAATATTTGCATTTTTGATACGATATGTAAGGGTGCGCATTGCGTGTCCGCACGATTTGCAACAGCCTCTTTTTTTGCTATTGCGGAGGATATTGGTCTTGGGATTGGTCGTGTGCCGGCGGAGACAACGGCGGTGCGGATGTCTGCTCTGCGGGATATTGCACTTGCTGTTCCTGCTGCGGCGATACGGATATTTGCTCCGTGTATTGTGGCGGGTAGTATAACTGTGGGTTATGATACTCCGGATAGTATGTATTTAGAGGCACGAAACCGTCAAATTCAGCGGGATTTATTGTGCCGTTTGCAATGGCTGTGTTGCGAAGTTCTACGAAATATCCTGCCGAAACGGTGCGCATATATGGAACTACGTAAAATATCCCCAGTATGCCGAGAGTAAAAATATTCAGAATATGCCAGCCCAAAAAGCTCAGCCACATGACAAAAATCTTGCCCCTGTAGCCTTTTGTCATACGTTTTGAGAGTTTAAGTGCGTTAGTCGCCGTGACGTTCGGATGTGCAGCAAGAATGTATGGTTGCATACAATACGCCGTCCACTTGACTGTCGCTGCTATGAACATTGGAATGTATACAACCAGCACAAATATTATCAACATCAGGTACGATGCCTGATGTATAGCGATAAGCACTGCCATCACAAGACCTATAAATAGACTGGGTGCTGCTCCTACCAGTGTCCACAGGTAAAGCCACAGGAACGACCACCAATAACCTCCCAATTTTCTGCCGTAATTGATTTTCAAGTCGGTATATGGCTCTGAAAATCTTATTTTCTGCCCGTAGAAAACCCTAACAAATAATCCGCTCAGGTTAATATTTAAAATCGGAAATAAAAAGCATGCAACCCCATAGGTTAAAAGCGATGCTATCGAAGTGACCAGATATATGATGCCCAAAGTTGGTAGTCTTGCAACACCCAGAAAAAAGAAAAAATATGTCGGTGCGTTTAAAGTCAGCACCAAAATATTCAATCCCACCAAAGGTAAAAAGGTTAGTAACGTGCCAAGTATCGCAGGTTTTCTCTGTGATGCAAACGCATGCTTCGCATATGCCTTTATTTCCTGTCGAGTCTTTGTCATCGTAAATCCCTCCAAAACCAGTATGTGATAACATGATATACTTTTATTATTTTACTCTATTGATGTTTATAATGCAAGACTTTGAAGAAGTTGTTTCATGTTGACTATATTAATATGTTGCTAAATCTGACAAAACGTGATATAACTGCTTCACAGCTATGTTGGGAGAATATTTAATGGAAAATTCTAAAAATTGCGCACACGCAGGTCTGCCTGACTATACTCGCAGTGAAGAACGCTTTAATATGATTACTCATATTGTTGGCGGTGGGCTGGGGCTGGTCGCTCTTTTGGCGTGTGTTATCGTTGCAGGTCTGCACCATAATGTCTGGGGCATAGTCAGCGGAATTATTTACGGATTTTCTGTGATGGTTTTGTTCACCGTGTCCAGTATTTACCATGGGCTTCATGTCGGGCTGCCGAAACGGGTTTTCAGGATTTTAGACCACTGCATGATTTATTTTTTAATTGCGGGAACTTATACCCCTATCGTTTTAGGACGGTTTCGCGAGGTTTATCCTTTTGATGCGTGGTTTATCTTTAGCATTATTTGGGGTCTTGCAGCTTTGGGTATTACCCTCACTGCCATTGACCGTCAAAAGTTTTCTAAGTTTGCGATGGTTTGTTATCTCGGTATGGGGTGGGCTGCAGTATTTCGGATTAACCGCCTTGTTGAGGTTCTCGGTGTGCCGTTTTTTGTATTAATAATAGTCGGTGGTTTTTTGTACACGGCCGGCGTTATATTCTACGGACTTGGCTCTAAGAAAAAATATTTTCACTCGGTATTTCATTTATTTGTAAATGCGGCATCTATCCTTCATTCGATTGCGATTGCTGCTTTTGTTATGCCGATTTAGTTTCACACAATTTTCCTACACTCTAAATAATACCGCTTATCTCGTGCATGCCCGACTGAGAAGCTTTTTCTCGGGAATACGCCTCTTTTTGTCACTGTTTCAAAAAACTCAGATTTATCCATTGCCGGTAAAATCAGACCGACTGCGCCTTCTTGTTTTGCCAGTTTCTTTGTCGTATCATCGCCGTGGATATAGTCTATAGTTCCACCGCTCCGCTCTGTAAACTCATCAACGAAATCCTGCATCAGCGCATACAAATCGCCTATACACTCAGCGGCAATGCAGATTTCTCCGCTATCTGTGGCTGTAATCCACTTTATCGAATAATCGTCACCTTTCGGCATTGCATTTGTAAACTCAGTGATAAAATCGGCTGTATCTGTGTTGAAGATTATCCTGTGTATTGCTTCAAAGTCTATTGCCGAATCATAGACATTGTTCACTTCAACTAATGCTCTGCGGGCAGGGTGGTTTTCTCTTTCGCTATCGCTGAGTTTTTGTTTTATTTCATCCCAGTAGACTTTAGCTGCTGCAAGAGAATGGTTTCCATCGCCCATAATCATCAGCATATCGCTCTTTTCATGCAGCATATTTAGTGCATCTACGATTTTTTGTGCGTATTCACCTGTCACCTTTTTGCCTTTGATAGCTCCGCCACACTCCATCAGAGCAAAGTCGTATAGTGTCGGCAGATTGCCCATGTCTGAAAGCGGCTCTATGACTGTTTTTTCTTTATCGTCAATAAACGTGATTATATGCGGTAGTTCAAGCGGTGCAACTCTGCGGACTGCCACACGCGGCGGCAAGCGGTCGAGTGCTGTACCTTCACTTGCTCTAATCGCTGAGGCGGCACCTGTGAAGTCGTACTCTTCCAAATCGACCGCACCGACAATTCCTTTTCTTATTCGCCCGTCAGGTAATGTCCGCTCGACGTATATAAACGAATTTTCAATAGTCTCAAGCACATCTGAGCTTATATATTCTCGCATTGTGTCGCGTATTTTTTGAGTTTCTGTTTTTTGCTCCACTTCTTCCAAATATGCTTCGGGTATAATCATTTCAAGCGTTGAAGGTCTATCACCGACCAGCTTTTGCACACGCTTCCAATAGTCTTTTTCAGAAGAAAACTGGTCGCAAGCGATAACAGCCCAAGCTTCCATGTCTTTTGAAGGTAGCTTAGGTAGCAATATATCAGCTGGTGTAAATATATGTTTTTTCAATTGCAATTCCCCTTTATCTATGGAACAATTATAACTCCACTTTATCGATGGAACGGGCGATTGATAATCGCCCCTACGATAGGTTTTCCAGTTCGTTTTTTAGTGCCGCGATATATTCAGGCGTTGTGCCGCAGCAGCCGCCGAGGATTTTCGCACCCATCTCGGCATAGGGTTTCATCTGCTTTGCGAAAAGTTCTGCGCCTGTGTGGTATTGACCGCTCTCACCATCGGGTAAGCCTGCATTGGGCTTGATGATTACGGGTAGGCTCGTTTCCTCGAAAAGCATCTTTGCAGTTTCCTCCATCGCAGGCGGCTCTAAGCTGCAATTGAGACCGATAGCCGCTGCTCCCAGCTCCTCGGCAAGCTTTACAAAATCCGCCACTGTGACACCCATGAACGTACGTCCGCCTTTTTCAAACGTCATAGTCACAAGCATTGGCAGTTTTGTATTATCACGCACCGCCGTCATCGCCTCTTTAAGCTCATTTACATCGCTCATCGTTTCAATAGCGACAAAATCAGCACCCGCTTTCTCCCCTGCAACAGCCATTTCCTTAAAAATTTCGTATGCATCCTCGGGTTCTAAGTCGCCGTAAGGCTCCAGCAGATGCCCTGTCGAGCCTATGTCGAGCGCGATTTTTGCCCTGCCTGCACTCGCTTTTTTGGCGATTTCAACCGCCGCGGTTATGACTTCTTCGGGAGTATGCCCCGTGTCTTTTAAGTTCAGCGCATTTGAGCCTAAGGTGTTGGTGCAAATGATGTCACTGCCTGCGTCCACATACATTTTATGTATGTTTTCAACAGCTTGCGGTGACGTGATGTTCATTAAGTCAGGCTTCTCCCCGGGCTTCAGTCCCGCTTTTTGGAGCATTGTTCCCATTGCGCCATCGTAAAGAATGTACTTTTTTTGTAAATCAAATAACATTGTAAAACCCCCACTAATATGGTATTCTATTAGACATATTAACACAGGAAGGTGCAAAAATGGAAGAACTTTCAAAGAATTTTATCGAAACCTTTATCGAGGAGGACATAGCCGCAGGCGGGCAGTTTGAGGGCAAGACCGTGCGCACTAGGTTACCGCCCGAACCAAACGGCTACCCCCACATTGGTCATGCCATGGCATTTTCTATCAGCATGAACGCTGCTGCGCAGTTTGGCGGGCTGTGTAATCTCCGTTTTGACGACACCAATCCTGAAAAAGAAGAAGATGAGTTTGTCGAAGCCATTTGTGAAGATATTCGGTGGCTTGGACTTGATTGGGGCGACAGATTATTCTTTGGAAGCGACTACTTTGATAAAACCTATGAACTTGCGGTCGGGCTTATAAAAAAGGGTCTTGCTTATATATGCGAGCTGTCTCCCGAAGAATTTAAGCAAAACCGCGGCGATGTTGGAGTTCCTGCAACTTCGCCATACAGAGAAAGACCTATTGAAGAGAGCCTTGACTTGTTTGAGCGCATGAAAAACAGGGAGTTTCCCGAGGGTGCTATGACACTCAGAGCAAAAATAGACCTTGAAAGCGGCAACTTCAACATGCGCGACCCTGTAATTTACCGTATAAAATATGCACATCACCACCGTCANGGCGACAAATGGTGCATCTATCCCATGTATGATTTTGCGCACCCTATACAAGATGCTTTGGAGGATATAACACACTCGCTATGCTCACTTGAATATGAGGATCATCGCCCGCTCTACAACTGGGTTGTGGATAATACTGATGTGACGAGCAAGCCTCGCCAAATCGAATTCGGCAGACGGAGTCTTGATTACACCGTTATGTCTAAGCGCAAGCTAAGAGTGCTGGTAGAAGACGGGCATGTCTGCGGTTGGGACGACCCTAGGCTCCCGACCATTCGAGGGCTGCGCCGTCGTGGTTATACCCCCGAATCCATGCGTGATTTTTGCAGGCGAATCGGAGTCGGCAAAACATCAAACACAATAGAATACGCCTTGCTTGAGCATTGCTTGCGTGAAGACTTAAACGCCCATGCGAGGCGCGCCATGGTAGTTTTACGCCCCGTTAAGCTCGTTATAACAAACTATCCCGAGGGCAAGACCGAAACTTTCAAAGTAGAAAACAATCCCAATGATGAGTCTATGGGTGAACGTGATGTGGCGTTCTCGCGTGAACTTTGGGTCGAGAGCGACGATTTTGAGATTGACCCGCCTAAGAAGTATAACAGGCTGTTTGTGGGTAACGAAGTTCGGCTCAAAGGCGCATATATCGTTCGGTGTACAGGTTATGAAACAGATGCCGATGGTAATGTAACCTTGGTTACGGCGGAATACGACCCCGAGACACGCGGCGGCACTACGCCTGATGGGCGAAAGGTGCGTGGAACTATTCACTGGGTCGATTCCCTGACCGCTGTTGATGCCGAAATCAGGCTCTATGACCGCCTCTTCACAGACCCCGAGCCTGATGCTTCGGGCAAGGATTTTACAGAGTTTCTCAATCCTGATTCGCTTGAAATTTTGCGTGGTTGCAAGGCTGAAAAGATGCTTGAAAGCGCAAAAGCACCACAGGCTTTTCAGTTCCTGCGGCTGGGGTATTTTGCGGTAGATAATAAAGACTCCGCACCCGGCAACCTCGTTTTCAACAGGGCAACATCGCTGAAAGACGGGTTTAAACCCGCCGGTTGAGGAAACCTCGCATGAAAATCAATGCTTTACGTTCAGATGATATTTACAGAAAAATCATGTCTGCACCTTTAGAAAAAAAGAATGATATTTTTCGCTATGAAATGATGAAGCCATTTGAGAAGAAGTGGGATTGTTATAATAT
>WQTE01000114.1 GCA_009786445.1 Oscillospiraceae bacterium
TACGGTCCGCAGACTATTTTTTCTTCAAGCCTGTCGAGGTTTTCTACCTCCACCCACATATATGTGCCCTTTGTAAAGGGTCCGTCAACTGTCACGGCGTTGCCGAGCAGCATTGAATATTCGCCGTTATCTCCGTCAAAACGTGCAAGCGTAATTTTCCCCGGTTTTGCAAGTGCTTCCACTGCTCCCGGGTGGTCAAATGCGAGCGGATAACCGAGTGTCGGCTTGCTTTTTGCTACGGATATTGGCCATGGGCCGCAGTGCTGCAACAGCTCCGCATTTTCGTTATCAGGGTGACGAACAGTCCAATCCGCAAAAAAAGTTGCCGCTCCGTCCATAGCTGCCGCTCCTACGAGTATGGAGCTAATTGCGCCGTGAATATCCGTTTCGCAGACAACGGGCAGACCCTCATCGGTCAATAATGCATTTGCGGCGCACGGCATGATGCCGAGCTCATTTTGCAAGAAGTTCCAGCACTGAATTGCTATAGCGTTACAGCCGTATTTTTTCGCCAGCTTCTGCATGGCTACTTTTAGTGCTGCAACTGTTTCCAGCTCATCTGGCTTGATTTTTATCTCCATTTTCGATTTTATGAGATTAATAGTTTCCGTTACTTCTGTTTTTTCCGCTTTAGCCGCGTTCACTTCGGCGGTCAGCTCCGGCATGGGTATCGGCGCAAGTTGGATGTTGAACCGTTCGAGCAGCTCACCTTCGTTACACATTGTCGTCAGAAAGTCATATGGACGTGTTGATATTTGCAGTATCCGTATGCTTCTAAACGCTTTTACGGTATTGCACACGGCGAGAAACCGCCTTATCCCCTGCTCAAAAACTTCATCGGTGAGGCGGCAATTTTTGAGGTATGTAAACGGCACTCCAAATCGCCTGAGCACTTTGCCCGTGGCAAAAAGTCCGCACTGGGTATCGCGCAAGCGTATGCCGTTTTCATCGGGTCGTTCGTCCCTCGGACCCCATAGCAGGACAGGCACGTTCATCTCTTTAGCGAGTTTTGCGACAATATACTCTGTGCCAAAATTGCAATGTGGCACAAACAGACCGTCTATTTTTTCGGCTTTGAATTTTTCGGCTACTTTTTGCATATCTTCGTCGTTATATAAAAGCCCCTCGTCGTTTATGTCGTTTATGTCGGTTATATCGGCAAAATCTATTTCCAGCTCTTTTAGCTTATCACGAGTCAGATTTGCATATTTCACTGCATCGGGTGCGCTGAAGATGCTCCTGCGAGTCGGCGCGAAACCTAGTTTGATTTTGTTCATGCAACAGCCTCCTGTTCATCAATGTTTTATATGCCGTTTTACAGTTGCATAACTATGAATAGATCACAGAGAATAATATATTTTTGCTAAAACATATTGCTTTTATTATCGGTTAATGTTAAATTAATGTCAATGATAAATTTAGTTCATTTTACTAAATTTTTATTGAAAGGATTAAGACTATGTCAAATAAACAAACTGTCTCTCGCTATGGAGTATGGGAAATTTCAATCAATGTTAAGACTGAGGAAATAGCAAAAAACCCTTTCGATACTAGGTTTAAGGGCGTTTTCAAAAAAGACAACCGCACACAAACAGCTCACGGCTTTTACGACGGAGCCGGTGTCTTTAAGCTTCGCTTCATGCCTGATGCGGAGGGCGAGTGGATTTATCGAACATATTCTGAAATTCCGTCACTGGATGGACTTTCGGGAAGTTTTATATGTTCTGCGCCCAAGCCGGGAAATCACGGGGTAGCGCGAGTAAGCGGGAAACACTTCGTTTACGATGATGGAGCGCCGCTCTATCCCATGGGAACCACTTGTTATGCATGGATTCACCAACCGGAGACCCTTCGCCGTCAAACAATAGAAAGTCTCAAAAACTCCGCCTTTAAAAAGATACGTATGTGCGTGTTTCCCAAACATTATGATTTTAATAAAAACGAGCCGGAGTTATTTGCATTTGAAGGCAATCTTGCCGACGGTTTTGATTACTCCAAACCCAATCCTGTATTTTATTCGCATTTGGAAACTTGTATAGCGCAGTTGCACGAAATCGGCATAGAGGCTGACTTAATACTGTTTCATGCCTATGACCACTGGGGATTTTCGCAGATGGACAGAGAGTGCAATCATCGTTACCTTAAGTATTTAACTGCTCGCCTATCGTGCTTTCCCAATATTTGGTGGAGTCTTGCAAATGAATATGATTTGCTCCGACACCTGACCGAGCAGGATTGGGAGAGCTTTGCAAAGATTATACAAGAAGGTGATTACGCCGGACATCTCATGTCTATTCACAACTGTTTCGGCTTTTATAATCACAGCAAGCCGTGGATAACCCACTGCTCAATTCAACGTCAGGATGTCTATAAAACTACTGAATATACAAACGAGTGGATTGATGAATATCAAAAACCTGCAACCCTTGATGAAATCGGATATGAGGGTGATATACACTGGGGATGGGGCAATCTGACTGCCGAGGAACTGATGCGCCGCTCGTGGGAAGCTTTCGTTCGCGGTGGATATCCCGGTCACGGTGAAACATACTTAAGCTCCGATGATGTTCTTTGGTGGAGCAAGGGCGGGGTTCTTAAGGGTGACAGCCCTGCGCGTTATGAGTTTTTAATGAAAATCTGCGAGGAAGCAGGCGGTATCGATTACCTTCCTGAGCGTAGCCCGTGGGATATTGCTGTTGGCGGCATCGAAGGAAAGGTATATATTGCATATCTTGGGTTTAGCCGTCCGAGAAATCGTTCTTTCCACTCGGATCATCCGTATCTCGGAAGAAGCAATCTTCCTGAGGGGAAATATAAAGTGGAAATTATTGATACCTGGAACATGACAATAACGGATTGTGGTATAATGGCTCGTGAAGACTTGCACGTCGAGCTTCCGGCACGACAATATATGGCAGTGAGGTTGACCGTTATATGAGTATTACTGTAAAAGAACTGGCTAAAATGCTAAATTTATCTGAGGCGGCTGTATCGTTGGCTTTGCGCAATAAACCGGGAGTCAGCACTCAAACCCGGCGCAAAGTTATGGATTTGGCAGATAAGCACGGATATGATTTTTCCAGACCTTCAAAAAATGGTATGCAGTCGCGGCATATTACATTTGCAATTTACAAAAGGCAAGGTGCCGTTGTAGGTGAGACACCATTTTTCTCCGAATTATTTGAGGGCATTGAGATAGCCTGTGCAAACGAGCAATACAAACTTCATATAACCCACATAATCAGAGGCGATGAAGTAGAGAAGAAAATTGACGAAATCTCTTACTCAGACTGTGCAGGTATTATTCTGCTCGGAACGGAAATGCAAACGGAGGATTTCGCTCCGTTTGCCAACCTGAAACTGCCTGTGGTGGTTCTCGATCTATTTTTAGACTTCATTGAATATGACTGTGTGCTTATAAATAACGTTCAGGGGGCACTTATTGCCACAGATTACCTGATACATCAAACAAATAAGCAACCGGGCTATCTGCGCTCTTCATATTCTATAGGAAATTTTGAAGACCGTGCCGATGGTTTTTACAAAGCAGTCCGCCGTCACGGAATGTCAACATCTAAGTCCATTGTACACAGATTAACACCATCAGTCGAAGGTGCGTGCGCCGATATGCTCGAACTCATGGAACAGGGCGAGGAACTGGCTTCGTGCTATTTTGCCGATAACGATTGGATTGCCATCGGAGCTATAAAGGCATTCCAGCAAAGAGGAAAACGCATTCCGGAGGATATTGCCGTCATAGGTTTTGATAATATTCCGCTGGCCGCTTATATGGAGCCGGCATTGACTACAATCCACGTACCCAAGAAATACATGGGTGAAATGGCAGTCTCACGTCTGATAAGCAACATCAGAAGCGGTGCACATACGCCCGTAAAAATCGAGATTGCCACTTCACTAAAAAAACGTCGAACTGTATAATAAAAATAATTGGTGTAAATTAAGTAAAAATTAAGCAAATTTTACTTAATTTTTTGTTGATTTTAATGGCGGGATTTGGCAAAATACAGTAACTACTGCAAATACTGTTATGGTTAATAGAGGGGTTTATATGAAAGCTTCACTTTCAACTCGTGGCCAGATCTCCCGTTCCTTAACAAAACCAAAATGGATACGTTTCATTCCGGTCTATTTGCTGATGCTTCCCGGTCTTGCCTATTTTTTCATCAATAACTATATGCCTTTGCCGGGTATTACTGTTGCATTCAGGTCATTCAATGCAAGACTCGGCATATTTGGCAGCCCATGGGTAGGCTTTGATAACTTTCAATTTCTCTTTGCAACACAAGATGCTTGGATAATTACAAGAAACACTCTTCTCTACAATGCCGCATTTATAGTCATTAACACAACGCTCGCCATATTTCTTGCAGTAATACTTAACGAACTGCGCGGAAAAATGAAAAATTTCTTTCAAAGCTCAATTTTGCTGCCGAATATGATTTCGGCAGTTATTATTGGCTATATTGTGTTTGGATTTCTAAGTGTTGATAGTGGTTTTTTTAACACAGCCCTTTTCCCGTTTCTTGGTATCGACCCTATAAGTTGGTACAGCGAGCCGGGACGATGGCCTTTTATTCTTGTCATAGTAAATGCATGGCGAGGTGTAGGGGTTGGAACGATTATCTACCTTGCTACGTTAGTAGGTATTGACCGCTCTTATTATGAATCTGCAATGATTGACGGAGCAAACAGGTGGAAACAGTTCATTTATATCACGCTACCTCTTTTAAAGCCTACAATCATCATGCTGACACTCCTCGCTATAGGTCGGATTTTCTTTGCTGATTTCGGATTATTTTTCCAAGTGCCGATGAACTCAGGAGCGTTGTTCTCCACCACCAACGTTATTGACACTTACGTTTTTAGAGGGCTTATACAGCTTGGAAATATATCTATGTCAGCGGCTGCAGGCTTGTATCAGTCCGTTGTCGGATTCATCCTTGTGCTCACCGCAAACTTGGTTATTCGTAAAATCGACCGCGAAAGCGCACTTATTTAAAGGGGGAATGACAAATGATGTACAAATCTGACCGAATATTTAATACCATTGGACATATATTCATGTCTTTGCTCGCATTTTTTGTGCTGGTGCCTTTTGTTTTGCTCTTGGCCTCTTCGTTCACCGCAGAGGAATCACTGATAAGATACGGCTATAATTTTGTACCACGAGAGTTCAGTCTTTTTGCGTATGAATGGCTGTTTATTACAAATGGTGCTGTCATCATCCGGTCTTATCTTATGTCTTTTCTCGTCACAGCCGTAGGTGTAGTTTTAAGCATTTGCATAACAACGCCCTTAGCCTATGGATTGGCAAAAAGAGGTTTACCTATGCGCAAAGCACTTACTTTTTTTGTTTTCTTCACCATGATATTCAACGGAGGACTCGTTCCAACATACATCAATTACACACAAGTGTTTGGACTGGGAGACACATTTTGGGCACTTGTTATACCAAACTTACTGACTAACGGCTTCTTTGTCTTGCTCATGAAAAGTTATTTTACTACCAACATACCCACCGAAATCCTTGAAGCGGCTGAGATGGATGGTGCCGGAGAGTTTCGCTTGATGATGCAGATAGCAATTCCGATGGCTAAGCCCATCATCGCCACCGTTGCCATATTTGTTGGTATCAACTATTGGAACGACTGGATAAACGGGTTTGTATACCTTGTAAGACGTACAGATTTATTCACAATCCAAAATCTTCTCAACCGCATTATGCAAAATATCCAAGTTCTTATGCAGACTGCTGACCTTGGTACTCAGGCTGCTGTTGGTCTTGCTCGTGCGCCGCTGACAGCCATCAGAATGGCGATGGCTGTAATGGGCGTACTCCCCATTGTTTTAGTATATCCGTTTGTACAAAAGAATTTTGTCAAAGGCATTACGTTAGGGGGTGTTAAAGGGTAAGCCGAAGCAAACCATTTTCGCCTTATAACATATTTGCGACCTTACAGAGTAAAATTTACAACTGATTTGAAAGGATTACACATTATGAAAAGAAAACTGATTGCACTTTTACTTACGCTGACACTCATAGCTGTTCTTGCGGCAGCTTGCGCCCCTGCTGATACAGGTGCCGGAGACACCCCCTCAGATGCCGGCACACCCGGAGACACCGGAAATCAAGCCGGTACAGACACCGCTCCCCCTGTTGCTCCCGGTGAAGTCGTCGATTTAGTTTTGGCAATGGGTACTTTTGTACTGCCAAATGATGTACAAGTAGTGCAGGATGCACTCAACGAAATTCTCACGCCCAGATATGGAATCAACCTAGAGCTCTTAGTCATGGATGTGGCATCATATGCTCAAAACGCAACATTAATGCTGACCGGAGGTGAGCAAATTGACGTAATGTCTTCACTCTTTGTGGGATATATGACTATGCATCAACAAGGATTTCTCCTTGACCTGGAGGAAAATAACCTTTTGCAAAACCACGGCGCAGGCATTGTTGAAGCTCTAGGTGGATGGGACATCGTCAATGGTACACGTGTTGCAGGTACATTGTACGGGCTTCCTACAAATGTTGACCACGCTTCAGGGCGAGGAGCATTTGCCGTAGGCAGTCAATACCTTGAAGCAATAGGCTATCCTCTGCCCAGTCCCAACAATGATATAATTCATATCTCTATTGAAGAATTTGAAGATATCCTCGCTCAATTGCACGAGGCATTCCCCGATATTGAAACAATTCGTCCGCTTATGCCCGGGAATATAACTCACTATTTCTCAATTGATTTTCTCGGTGCCGATCCTTTTGGAGTTTTGCTTGACCCTGCAAATAATCTGACTGTCTCTGATTTCTTTACAAGTCAAATCTTTTATGATTATGTCACCATGGCTCACAGATGGAATCAACTCGGCTTCATCGGCGGTGATGCTGCAGTCGATGATACCCCCGTCACTGCTCTTACAGCAGCCGGACGCATAATGTCTTACTTCACCTCAGGTAAACCCGGAATTGTAGTGCAAGAAAGCGGTCTTTGCGCACAACCTATGACAATTTTCCAGACCGGCATAGATTTCATGGCATCAAACGCGGCAGCCCGTTTCCCATGGGTAATCCCATGGACAACCGCAAACCCGGAAATGGCTATGACACTCATGAGAGCACTCTACACCGACCCTGAAATCTCAAATCTTCTCATCTGGGGAGTCGAAGGTGTGCACTACGAAGTACAGCCAAGCGGTCACATTGATTTTGCACCCGGCTTAGATGGCTCAAACTCAGGTTGGTTTGTAAACATGGCGTGGGCAATGCCCAACCAGTTTATATCACATGTCTGGGTAGGAGATGACCTTGATTTGGCTGACCAGCTTATTGCTTTTAATGACAATGCTGTGCAATCACTTGCTTTTGGTTTCCTGTTTGACCCTGCACCGGTACAGCATGAAATTGTTGCTGTTACAAGTGTATTTAATGAACTCATACCGAGTCTTGGCCTAGGTTTCGTTGATCCTGCCGAAGGAATCGCTGAGCTTGAAAGCCGAATGAATGCCGCAGGTCTCCCGGCGATAATAGCCGAAAAACAGGCACAGCTTGATGCGTGGGCTACAGCAGCAGGAGTTGGGTAAGTTGGTATCCTGAGCGTAGTGGAGGATCTTAATGCTAAAGCTTACAGATGCTGCGGAAAAGATTCTTCGCTGGCGCTCAGAATGACAAAGTTGCTGGGTTTTCTTTAAGTTGTTTACATTGATTATGATGGTGTAAAATAGATCTGGGAGAAATAAAAAGGGAATTCATAAGGAGACCAAAATCGAAACAGAGTTTCGATGCGGTAGAAGCAGGATAGTATATGAT
>WQTE01000115.1 GCA_009786445.1 Oscillospiraceae bacterium
TTGCATATGATTCTTGTGATTCGCAACAGCGGGCGATTGATAATCGCCCCTACGATTTCGCAAGTTATAAAACAACTCAAAAGCTCAGTCACCAAGCAACTAGGCTTCTCCCTCTGGCAACGTTCATACCACGATCATATTATCCGAAATCACAACGACTATATCAGAATCGCAGAATACATTGAAAGCAACCCCGCACGCTGGACAGAAGATATGTACTACATCAAACATTAACTGCAAATGCAACCCCAACCGTAGGGGACGATGGNAATCGTCCCGCNCAGCAAGAAATTACTTNCGACTATCAACTTTANATGGGAAGAAAAGGATAATTGTTTCACGTGAAACATTTCCACATATATTCTAATTCGGGTTTCAAAGGAAACCTAATGCACTCAAGGAGACTAATACATGCTATCAATTACAAAATCATTAGCGGAAGAAGCCGGCTTTAGAAAACTTGTTTCAAGTATTGAAGCCGGGAAATGCCCTGCGGTTATTTCCGGGTTATCGGAAATACACCGCGCTCATGTTGCTGCGGCAATCAGGGCAGAAACAATGCGCCCTGTTGCTGTGATATGCGCAGGGGAGGACGAGGCGGGCAGGCTTGCACGAGATATTGCCGCCTTGACGATGGAACAAGCTCACACTGTTACATCGCGAGAATTCACATTTCACGATGCGGAGGTTGTTTCGCGGCAAACTGAGCAGAAAAGAATCGCAACACTTTCGGCAATGAGTGAGCAAAGAGCACCTATTGTGGTGATGTCAATCAGCGGAGCACTGCAGAGAACACTCTCACCTGACAAACTAAAAGGTGTGTCATTAACAGTCAAAGCGGGCACAACCTATAGCCTGACCGAACTCGCAGACAGGCTGACTCTTTGTGGTTACAGCAGAAGCGAACAAGTCGAAGGACACGGACAGTTTGCTGTGAGAGGTGGAATTTTAGACTTCTTTTCGCCAGCGCATGAAGAGCCTGTCCGCTGTGAGTTTTTTGGCGATGAAATAGATGCTATAGGATTTTTTGATATTTCAACACAACGCAGAACCGAGCCGCTCGGCGAGGCGCAAATAGCTCCTGTAGCCGAGGCGTTGCCGTCTCTATATAGTGGAGCGTTTGGCGAAGGCGCGTTGGGTCTTGCAAAAGAGCTGGAAGATTACCACGCGAGGCTGGAGCAAAGAAGCTCTACTTCTCCGGAACTTCTCAAAAACCTCACGGCTGACATTGACAGATTGCTTGAAGAGCGGAACTTTACAACCTCCGACAGGTATATTGAGCTAATTTCACCAATGTCAACTCCGCTTGACTATCTTCAAGAGGAATCAATTGTTATAATCTGCGAACCGCTGCGTGTACAAGAACGTGCAGAGGGTTACTTGAAAATGCTTGCCACGGACAGCATAACTCTGCTTGAATCGGGTGTGCTGGAAAGCAGCTTGGTGCGCTTTTCGGAGGACTGGGAAGGGTTGCTGATTCGTCTTGAAAGTTTCCCAATTGTTATGACCGACAGTTTTGCAAGCAGCACTTACCCGCTTACACCAAAAACGATGCTCAGTATGGATGCAAAAAGGCTTCCCTCTTACGGCGGTAGCCTTGAAACCGCATCCTCCGAAGTCGCGCACTATATTAAATCAGGCTTTAGAACTGTAATTTTATGTCAAGATAAGCGCAGGGCTGACCGCCTACGTGAGTATCTTGAAGAACGTGAAATCACATCCTCTCTCGACAGCTCACTTCAAACGCTCCCCGATTACGGACAGTGTGTTATCTCGATTGGCGAACTTTCTGCGGGTCTTGAATATCCGTCGATCAGTCTCGCGATAGTGACAGAGGGACAGATGATAGTCCAGCCGCAGATTCGGCGTGTGAAAAAGACCACAAGGCAGAAGACAACCCGTGAAAAATTACAGAGTTTTTCAGACCTCGCACAAGGAGACCTTGTAGTGCATGACATACATGGAATCGGGCGTTTTGTTGGATTTTTCAAGTTACGAGTTGACGATTTGGATAAGGACTATATAAAAATTGCCTATGCCGGGACGGACTCTCTCTATGTTCCCACGACTCAACTTGATATGGTAGCAAAGTATATAGGCGGCGGGGAAGAAGCCGTTGGCGCAAAATTATCTAAGCTCGGCGGCACCGAGTGGATTAAAGCAAAAACACGCGCAAAGAAAGCAGCTAAGGAAATGGCAAGGGAACTCATAAAGCTCTACGCGGAGCGGCAACGTATAGAGGGCAGGGCGTTTGCAAAAGATACCGTTTGGCAAGCTGAATTTGAGGATAAATTTGGATATCAGGAAACAGACGACCAACTGAAAAGTACAAAGGAAATAAAAGAGGACATGGAAAAATCCATACCGATGGATAGGCTTTTGTGCGGAGATGTCGGCTATGGGAAAACCGAAGTTGCGCTACGTGCTGTTATGAAATGTATACTAAGCGGTTATCAGGCGGCGATTTTGGTTCCGACAACGGTTCTTGCACAGCAGCATTTTGTCACGTCAATGCGCCGTTTTGCAGGATATCCCGTGAACATCGAAGTTCTCAGTCGTTTTCGGACTCCTGCGCAGATGAGGACGGCTCTGCGTGATATTAAGAACGGAAGTGTTGACTTCATAATCGGCACACACAGACTTTTGCAAAAGGATATCGAATTTAATAAGCTGGGATTGCTGGTAGTTGACGAGGAACAACGTTTTGGCGTGTCACATAAAGAGAAGCTAAAATCAATTTCAAAGAAAGTTGATGTTCTAACGCTTTCTGCTACACCTATACCGAGAACACTGAATATGGCGCTCTCGGGAATTAGAGATATGTCAACGATTGAGGAGCCGCCGCAGAGCCGCCGCCCGGTTCAGACCTACGTTATGGAGCATGATTATGGTATATTGTGCGATGCAATCAGGCGTGAGCTCGACCGCGGTGGGCAGGTGTATTATCTGCACAACAGGATTGAAACCATTGATCGAGAGGCTGGACGGCTTTCCGAAATGCTTGATGGTGTGCGGATTGGTGTCGCACACGGACGTATGGACGAAGATCATCTAAGTGAAGTAATGGAGCAGATGATAGACGGAGACATTCAAGTTTTGGTTTGCACAACAATAATAGAATCAGGGATTGATATTCCGAATGTAAATACCCTGATAGTCGAAGATGCAGACAAACTGGGACTTGCCCAACTGCACCAGATTCGTGGACGTGTTGGGCGTTCGCCACGTCGCTCTTATGCGTATCTTACATTTAGGCAGGGGAAATCCATCTCTGAGATTGCGGAAAAGCGGCTAACAGCAATCAGAGAGTTTGCAGAGTTTAACTCAGGTTTTAAGATTGCCATGCGCGACCTCGAAATAAGAGGTGCGGGAAGTTTGCTCGGCTCCGAGCAATCGGGGCATATGATAAGTGTTGGCTACGATATGTACTTAAAACTGCTTGAAGAAGCGGTTTTGGAGGAAAAAGGCGAAAAAGCACCAAAGAAGGTTGAATGTCTTGCCGACTTCAATGTTTCTGCAGGGATTCCCGACAAATATGTACCATCAGCAAAGCAGAGAATGGATGTCTACAGGCGAATTGCTCTCATCCGCTCGCAAGAGGATCATGACGACATGGTCGAGGAATTAAACGACAGATACGGCGAGCCACCACCACAAGTGCTTACGCTGATTTCCGTTGCTATGCTACGCGCTGAGGCATCTGAGATTGGTATAGTAGAGATTTCGCAAAAAGAGGGTTGGCTCAGCTTGAAACTTTCTGATTTCAACATGGAAAGCATTTCTACGCTCTACGCTTTACCCGATTTTGCAGGGCGGATAAAAGTGCTTGCAGGCACAGATCCCGCCATCGCACTAAAGCTATCAGGCGGAGAGGTTGTTGACGAGGCTGTGAAGCTGGTCAGAAGTTTTGCCTATGCGATTTCGTCGCTTGAGAATATAAGCGAAGCAGAAACGGCTGCAATGCCTATTTTGCCTAGCAAGAAAGTATAATCAAGCTATGTCAAAGCAAGGGTTTTCACTTGAATAACTCGCACTTTCCGAGTAAAAAATCTTCGATGGAGAGATTTGCCGATCCGACGGTCAACGACAGTGCCTTGGGATATTTTTGCTTAAAAACAAAGCTCCCGCCAAGTTTTTTTGTCTTCCCGCTTTTTACTTCAATTGCAGTTAACTCTTGACCTTTTGCTAAAATAAAATCGACCTCATCGCCTCTTTGCCGCCACCAATGTACAGAAAAGCCCTCCTCACGACCTCTGGCGAGCAGATATGCTCCGACAGCACTTTCAACCAGTCGGCCTCGGTCAGCGGAATTGTCTATCAGGTGTTTTCTTTTGGCTCCGTGTGCATAAGTCATTAAAGAAGTATCGTAAACCATAAACTTAGGAGAGCTTTTTCGCGTTTTCAGCCCCGTTCCCGAGTATTTTTGAAGTCCGGTCAGAATGTTCGCTTTGCTCAAAAGCTCCAAATAATGTGACAGGGTGACGGTGTTCCCTGCATCTTGAAGTTGTCCGAGAACTTTTGTAAAAGACAGCTCCTGAGAACTGTATCTTGCGCCTAACATAAATAACGCACGTAGCAGTGCAGGTTTTCGCACCTCCTCCATCATTAAAATATCCTGAGAAATGGTCGGCTCTACAATTGATGTCCCCATATATCTGCCCCACCGTGTTTCATCTGATATTAGCGAAGCCGCACCGGGATAACCACCAAAATACAAAAATTGGTCAAGTGTAAAGCTAAAGGCCTCTTTACATTCATGATAGTTCCAATGAGGGCAATAAAGTACTTCAAATCTTCCCATCAGAGATTCTTCCATGCCTCTGTGCAATAATAACGACGACGAACCTGTCAAAATGACCCTGAGAGCAATCCCCGCTCTTGTATCCTCGTCCCAGAGCGTTTTGACTACAGCAGACCAGTTTTTTACTTTTTGTATTTCATCAATAACCAGCACACAGTCTGCTCTTTTTGCAAGCATTCGCGCTTGTTCCCATTCATTTTGCAACCAAAGAGCGGAAATTATGTTCGGGTCGTCGGCACTTACGTAGTGGTGCGGGGCTTTAGTTGCTTGCAGAGCCTGGGTTACCGCAGTGGTTTTTCCTGTCTGCCTGGGCCCGATAACAATTTGGATAAACCTTCTGGTTTCAGACATTCTTTCTGTTAATTGCGAGACTAATTTTCTGGTATACATACTAATGACCATCCTTTCGGCTTGCGATGAAAATGGTATTTAACATATTTTACAATTTACTCAATATGGTTTACTATATGTGAAGTATACCTTAATTCTCCGTTTTGTCAAGAACTTAGCTCTGTCAGCACACAGTAATCCCTCCAAATGCAAGCTTTTTTGCCATATAGTGTGACCTGTAACCTTTTTAGCAGATCTTAAGCTCCAACTCAAAAACTTGACAATAATTTAACTATCAGCCATAGAGACTTATTACAGAAAAACGTGCTGTGGGATATTACGGATACTCCAATGATTATTGATTGGGAGTCTGCGGGCTATGTAAACCCGGGGCTGGAGTTATTAGATGTCTCATTATTTTGGTCCGGTGGACATAAAGGGCTTCCTGATGAGCGAGCATTTAATTGTTTTTTCAGTTCATATAGTGAAAATGGCGGAAACCTTCCTGCCAGCTTTAATGATATTATTTATGCGCGTTTTAAGAACAAACTGGAATGGCTTGAATATAACTTAAAATGTGCGCTAGGCATCGAATTCAGTGATATTATTGAACAATCGAAAGGCTCAAAACGTGTGCTTAAAGCAATAGACTCTATTATGGTTTATCTTGAAATAATACCGGCACTGGAAAGGCGGCTAGAAAAATCTTAAGCGCAGTTTTTGCGGAATAGTTGCAAATTTGCACATTAAGCATTATAATAGGCTACGAGGTGATTTTACTATGCTTATAGGTTTTTCTGTAGAGAACTACAAATCGTTTTTCGGAGACACCACGCTTAGCATGACCGCCACCGCCGACAAAGAGCATCTTGAGTTTAACGTGATTCACACCGAACACGGAAATCTGCTAAAAAATGCTTTGGTTTATGGGGCGAACGCAAGTGGGAAATCCAACTTGATTGATGCATTATATTATATGAAAAAGATGATTTCTTCTGCTTTTGATGTGCAAACGGAGTATATCAAGTATTGCCATACATTTACTTTTAGCGATGTTGCTAAATCCAAACCTACAAAATTTGAATTATCGTTTTTACTAGATGGAGTTATGTATGAATATGGTTTTGATGTTCTGAATAAACAAATTACACGAGAGTACCTGTACAATAAAGCAAAACGTCGCACACTTGTATTCGAGCGCACGGGACCGGAGTACACAAGTATCCGCACCAGACCAGCCATGTCTGATGTTGAGTCGTTAAAGAAAAATGTACGTGGCGACGTGCTGTTTTTGACATGGGCAGCTTATGCAAATAATGCGCTTGCCATAAAAATTGTTGACTGGATTACTAATAATTTAATAATTATTTTATCAAACAGAAATATTTCACCTTCTTCTCCTTATACAACTGTGTCGCTACCTTTGTTGAAAAAAGCTGACAATTTTCTTCTGGGTATGAGCATACCTCGAGATCGAAAACTAAGAGCAATATACCCTATCTTTGATGAGAAATGGATGCCCATTGACGAAATTGATGTTTCTTTTGAAAACTATGCCTCTGACGGAACAAAAAATATTCTCGGCTTATCTGCGGTATTTGACGGAAATAATGAAGATTGCAAAACAATCGTGATTGACGAAATGGACTTACATTTGCATCCAGCGCTTGTACGCCATTTAATTGCTCAAATCAATTCCATAGAGCATAATCGTAATAATACACAATTGATTTGCACAACACATGATGTGTTGCTTTTAGATGAAGATATTCGTCGTGACCAGATTTGGTTTGTTGACAAAAATAAACATGGTGTCAGCGCACTTTATGCTCTTAGCGATTTTAAAGATGTTCGCAAAAACAGCGATATTCTTAAACGGTATCTTTTAGGAGTGTACGGTGCAATTCCGGATTTGAACTGGGGTGACGGCGATGCGTGAAAAATACAAACGAAAAGGGGCATTTCGCCAAGCTAGGGACGAAATATTGATTGTTTGCGGAGGACAAACTGAGCGACAATATTTTGAGATGTTCAAACAGGTGTTTCGCCCATCACTGGGCAGTATCAATGTCGTTACACTATTAAAGCCGAGAAGTCCTATACAAATTGTTGAACACGCCATCAATGAAAGGCAGAAGCTCATTGACCGCTACAATGCTGTTTGGTGCGTATTTGACAAAGACGAATTTAAGGACTTTGACGATGCAATCAGTTATGCAAAAGCGAATAAAATCGGAGCAGCCTATTCTAATCAAGCGTTTGAAGTGTGGTTTATCAATCACTTTCGGTTATTCAAGGCGCCGCTTAACCGAAGCCGCTATAAAGAAGAATTACAGAAGTTTTTGACTTTCGATTATGATAAGTCTGAAAAAGTGGTCAAAAAGGTCTGCGATGTGCTACTTACAGAAGGTAAAGTGCAAACTGCCATTAACAACTCAAGACTTGGTTACGAGCGACATAAAGCTGAAAATCCAACATCAAAACCATCTGCCTTTGAGTCTTGCACCACTGTATTCAAATTGGCACAAAGTCTTCTAAATTGGGCAAAGTGATAGATGTTTTACTACGTGTAAAGTACACTTTAATTATCTCTTTCAACCGAAGCTAACCCTCCGGATAT
>WQTE01000116.1 GCA_009786445.1 Oscillospiraceae bacterium
TAATTTATTCCGCTTTTTTGCGAGCCAGAGAGCATTGCGCCACTGTTCTCGCAAAAAAGACTCCATAAATCATCCACTTTTGGCTTGGTCTGTACTGTAACCAACTTGCTTATCTTTATGAAGTGCTTTAGAAAAAAATTGTAAAAGTTACTTGTTTTGTGTATAATTGGGATTAGAGTTTTGTGTTATTTCATTGAGAGGAGTGGACATTATTATGAAAATGGTTCTTGCTGTGGTGGATAAGGATGATTCACACATGGTCATGCAGCATCTTATTAAGGATGGTTTCAGCATAACCACGCTTTCTACTACCGGCGGTTTTTTGCGTGCCGGGAATGTGACTATTCTGGTCGGTGTTGAGGATGATAAGACACAGGATGTCATTGAGATTATTAGGGAGCATTCACGCAGCCGCACGCAACATATGCCAACGATGCTTGGTGCTGAAACTTTCTTGCAGTCGATGCCTGTTGAAGTTTCTGTTGGTGGTGCTACTGTGTTTGTGCTAAATGTTGAGCAATTTGAAAAAATTTGAAAATTTAGTTTTTAACTACTTACGAGCATTTATTGTCAAATACTGTGAAATCGCTGCGACAAATTCAAGTAAGGTTTTCGGAGAATTCTATGATAGTGACTTCTCGTGCTTTTGCTAAACTTAATCTTTCGCTTGATATTGTCTCCCGAATGGATAATGGGTATCACAACCTGAAAATGGTGATGCAAACTATCAACCTTTGTGATGAGATAACAATTGAGTGCCTAAGCGGCGGGAGTGGGTTTTCCGTCGTTGCCGGGCTGCCTTTTTTGCCGCATGATGAGAGAAATATTACAGTTAAGGCTGCAAAGATTTTTTTCGAGCATACGGGGATTTCCGGTTTTCATACAAAAATTCATGTTGTGAAAAACATTCCTGTTTGTGCAGGAATGGGTGGCGGCAGTGCTGATGCTGCTTCAGTTTTGCGTATGCTCAACGAGCTATTTGAAACCGATCTTGATTCTGATACGCTCCGGTCGCTTGGTCTTTTGGTTGGCTCTGATGTTCCATTTTGCATTAATGGCGGAACTGCTCTTGCCGAAGGGAGAGGTGAGATTTTAACAGATTTGCCACCTTTGCCGCTGGCTCATTTTGTGGTCTGTAAACCTCACTTTTCATGTAGCACACCACAGCTTTTTTCGCTTGTCCACTGTGAAAAGATTCGTGCTCGCCCTGATACTTCGGGATTGATTGTTGCTTTGAAATCCGGTGATTTGGGCGGTGTTGCCAGGCGTATGTATAATGTTTTTGAAGATATTTTACCACGCGGCAAATCCGATGTTGACGAAATTAAGGGGGTCTTGCTCGACCTCGGCGCCCTTGGTGCTGTTATGACGGGTTCGGGCCCGACTGTTTTTGGGGTTTTCGACAAGGAAAACAGCGCTCACAATGCTTACGAGCATCTCAAACCTGAATATAAGGATACCTTTTTAGCTCATAATACGTAAGTATGAGCTAAAAAGGTGCATTATACAGCCACTTGCGCCTCATGTTTAGGGAGTGCGGAGTTGATTAGCATTAACATCTCAACGATGCCGGAAAATTTTTTAGTTATCCCTTTTTCTATCCAGTGAATCTGACCCTGCCACTCGGCGTTGTGCCTAAACTGCACTACAATTTCAAAGGATGATTTTACTTTGTGAGACACCATCCCGACTATGTCTGTTTGGATTTTCTTTATATGGTCATGCAGATTCAATTCATGCTTTCTCAGTCTTTGCTTTGATTTATGAAATGTTCTGGGGAGCAGGTGTTTTTCGGGGAAACCCGTATTATCAAAGGTTTTTTCCATTATTTCTATCATTCTCACAAGACATGTAAACTCAATCGGCTCATTAAAATGGTGGCAGGTTAATTCGCCGGATATATTTTCATCCTCATGAGACGTTATGGTTGCAATCATTTTTACTGACATCGCTGTTGCCTGTTTATTGTCGGAATCGTGCATTGCCCAGCTCACCTCACTTTGAACTGCAATCGTGCGGTTCTCTTTTTTTAGTGGGGTTTCCCGTTAATCTCTCCGATAAGTGTAACGTGAGATGCCTTTATATCCGCCAGATATCTTGAATCAACGGCTCGTAGAATTCTGCCTATTATCATTTTGCAATCCTCGTATGTAAGGCTATACAGCATCACCATATACTGACCGGGACTGTATCTGGTAAATAAGTCTCCCATTCTTATATGGTTTTGTACCGCTCTTCCAAGTTGGTGCATAACTCCGCTGATTTTATTTCCCTTTGGTACATGATTTGTATCAAACCTTACTAAAAAGGTTGACCGTCCCGAACGCGGTTTTGAGCGTGCTTCGATTTGATAAATTATTTTGAACACACTCGCATCAACATAATAAGCTCCCGGAAAATCTGCACCCTGCCCCCAATCGGCGAGTATATCTTCAAGTGGGGCTGTTACTTCAATATCCGGCTGTCTGATTTCGCTATATAGTTCACGCAAATTGTCCGAAAAGTTTACACCCAGAATATCAAAGAACATAGTCTCCATTCTTTTATAGAAATCGAGTGCTTCTGCATTCCTATTTTGTTTTAGGAGCGCTCTTATTTGGTGCTCTATAAGTTTTACATCAAACGGGTCGATTCCCAATGCTTTAGTGCATAGAGCAATAGCCTCTGCACTGCGCTCTTTTTCATTGAGCAACTGTAGTGCATCATTCACTGCTTTGAGGTACATGGTGCGATACCATCTTATTAGCGGCATAACCCACATATCGCTTGCTCCGTTTGGCAGAAAATTCCCTTTGTAAAGCGCCGTTGCTTTTAAGAGCAAATCCAGTTTTGCCTCATCATCTGTACCAGGCAGATTTGCCTTTTTGATAAGTTCTTCAAATTCTCCTGTGTCTGTGGTACATTCTATATTTGTGTTCCAGGAATATCCGCCGCTTTTTGCAACAAGAATACTGCTTGCATTTTCAATTCCGCCTTTTTCAAGCGCACCTCTGGCTCTGTATATCATTGTGCGCAGAACACTGCCCGGATTGTTTGTACCACTATAATCCTCACATAACACTTCAAGAAGTTCTTCTTGTGGTATAGCCCTGTCTCTGTGATATACCAAGTATTGAAGAAGTCTCCATACTTTCGAGGATTTCCTTGCATTTTCCGTGATGCGGTTGTTGTTTCCTATAATTGCAAACTCGCCGAACATCTCAACTCTTACTCGAACCCGTGATTTTGTCACTGTAATCACTTCCTTACCCGACTCTCAACGTCTGCGATTTTTACACCCATTATCTGAAAATGGCACAAATATCGCAAACTCTTTTATGCTTCACATTATCAACTTTTACTAATTTTTCCATTAGATGTGTTGCGTTTACTGGTTTTTACCCAACTCACTTCATTCCTTACTTTTTGCTTGCAGTATTGGCATTAGGTCTCTATACCTCTCTAAAGAGGTAGGTTGTCTTGTGATTATAGGTCTCCCCTTTCTTTAAAAGTGGTGCGGGAAATTGTACGGTATTCACGGAATTTGGCCAGTATTGCGTTTCAAGACAGAGTCCTGTACGCTTTGAGTAAACTGCCCCGCCTTTTCCTGTTTCTCCCTGCATCATGTTTCCGCTGTAAAACTGAATTCCCGGCTTCGTGGTTGCACAAGTCATGCTCAAACCGTCACATTCTGTCGCCGCTGCCGGAGTGAGCGGGCGGTACGCTTCATTTGAGAGCACCCAATTGTGGTCATATCCTCCGCCAAGATTTATTTGCGGACAATCACTTGAGAGGCCGGGTGCTATGACAGTGAGTTCTCTGAGATCAAAAGCTGTGTCCGTCACGTCCATGAGCTCTCCCGTGGGTATGAGAGTCTCGTCAACCGGCGTTATTTTGTGAGAGAATATCTGCATTTTGTGATTTCCAACATCGCCGGCATCGTGCCCTGCGAGGTTGAAATATACATGATTTGTGAGGTTTATAGGTGTATCTTTGGTACACGTCGCCGTGTACTCAATTCCGAGTTCTCCACCTGAAAGGGTATATTTTACCGTTACTTCAAGATCCCCTGGATATCCTGCCGCTGTGCCTTCCTTATCGACCAACGTCAGCACCAAGGCACTTTGTTCCTCTTTAGCTGTCCAAACCTGCTTGTCAAAGCCGACAAATCCGCCGTGTAAGGAATTAGCCCCATCGTTTGCATCGAGTTTATATGTTTTTCCGTCCATCTTGTAGCAGGCTTTTGCCACACGGTTTGAAATTCTACCTATTACCGCACCGTGGTAGCCTTTGTTTGCCTCATATCCTTCTACAGTGTCAAACCCTAACGCAACATCACGTAATGTATCCCTTACAGGTACTTGAACGCTTCGTATTATTGCTCCTAATGTAATAATTTCGACAATCATACCGCCATCTTTGAGCGCATATAGCTCTACAACTTTTCCGTCCTTTGTCTCTCCGAAAGGTTTCTTTTCTATAGTCATATTGTTTATCCTTTCTTTTCGGTTTTATTTTCCGTTATAGTGTCTATTCCACATCAATTCCAGTACCACCATATGTTTGGCTCCCACCATGTATCAGCGTAGTTCAATGTCGCTGCCAAGCAAGCCACGCACACAACAACTGTCAGAACGGAAAATGCGATAGCTATTATCGCCATAACAACCCCTGCTGTAGCCATACCTGTTGGAGCTCCTGCTTCATCAGCCTTTCTCTTTCCGAGAATACCGAATATCAGGGCTAATATCGCTGTCACTACGCCTAAACCCGGAAAAACAAGCGAGCAAATGCCAAGCACCAACGCCGCTATTGACATTCCTTTGCCCGGATACGATGACTGCTGCGGGTGCTGAAACCCGGGTGGTGGGTAGCCGCCCGGCGGGTAGCTTCCGTGTGGCGGCGAGCTGCCCACAGGTTGTGGCGGAAATCCGCTTGTCCCCGGTGGCGGTGGCGGAGGTGGCGGTGGTTGTGGTGGCTGCGGTGGAGGAGGCGGTGGTGGTGGTGGCGGTGGCGGTGGCTGCGGTGGGAAACCGCCTATCGGTTGATCATTTTGTAGCTGAAGGTCTTCGGCTTTATCGTTTTGAGACTCGTCTGCCGCCGATGAATCCGGTTGCTGCGACGAATCCACAGGTGGTTGTTCATGTTCAACATGGTCATTATTATGTTCGTTTTCCATATATATCGTCCTTTCTTTACATACGAGTTTACTTAAACTCGGGAACCGGGGGCATTTTGCTTAACATTTTATTATACTTATCTATGTCTTTTTGGTTTATTTTCATCAGCCTTTTTACTTGTCTCCTGCCTCTGCCGGTTGCCGGCTCAGCTTCTTTGAGACTTTCATTGTCTTTTTCCAGACTCGAAATATACCCTTTGAGGCGCAGTTGCTGCTCGTACTCTGCATTGTATTTTTCGAGTCTTTCTGCTTTTTCCGCTTTCATTTGAGCATAGTCCACTTTTTGCCTCCTTTTTACCCTATGTACGTTACCTTTGTGTGGTCATGGCCGTGTGGCTCTTTGCCTTTTTCGACTTCACCAACCGCTACGGCTACCGCAAATTTGTATCCCGCGGGGAATTTGAAGCGTTTTTGCAGCTCTTTACCGTTTTTCCCTTCAAGCGGCACACCTGCAAGTCCCAGTATGCAGCTTCCAAGTCCCATCGACTGTGCTGCCAAAGTTACGTTTTGGCACTGTATGCCACAGTCGAGCAGCGCCCATTTGCTTGCCTCCTCGGCAAGTATTATCATCAAAAATGGTGCATTGTAAAATAGGGTGCCGCCTCTTTCTTTCATCAGGTTGTACATTTGTTTATCTTCGAGCGTACTGAGTTCTGTCATGCCTTCCGCATCCAGTTCTTCTATCTGTTTTTTGTCCGTCACTACTATTATATGCCATGGTTGCAGGTTTCGGGCGCTTGGGGCTGCAAGGGCTGCTTCCACCAATTGCTTTGTCTGGTCTTCCTTCAGCGGTGTGGGCTTGAAAGCTCTGCACGAATTTCGCTGTTTTATGCTCATTAAAGTTTCTGTCATTTGACCGCTCCTTTTCGATTTTCTTATGGTTAATAGTATATCAAATGAGGTTTTATTGTGCAAGTGCTGTATTCATTTTATGCTCTTTGTCGGTTACCATGTCATTCTTGATGGTGTGACTATTTTGCCCCAGAGGTTGCAGTGGGGGTTTGTTGCTGTGGTTTCGGAATCGTTGAAGATTAAGCGTTCTGATTCTAGTTCTTCGAGACTGTCTACCTGCCCTGCCAGGTATGATTTTAATCGTCTTGAGGTTGCGCTAAGTCTGGCTTCTACGCCTCCCAGGCGTATGTTAATCACTTCTAAACCGTTAGGTTTGTTTTCCTCAAGCCATACTTTCTCAAAACTCAGGTTGAGTTTTCTGATTTTTTTTCTCAGTTTTTTCAGTTTTTTAAATGCAATATAACGAAGTTCATTTTTGTTGCCCTCTTTGTAGGCTCTCGTTATTTCAATTCCCAATGTGGCTTTTTTTGACAAAACTTTGCTTATCAGGGCTGTGTGGGTGAATAGATAGCTCCATTGCGGGTTTCTTTTTGCTGCCTTTTTTATTTGCTTGCTGCATACTTTAAAATGTATGGGAAATGTGACGGGATCTACGTGTTTGTCGAACAGTCCCAGCATTACGTCTTGGTAGAGTAATGGCTTTGTTGTGTTTTGGAGTTTGTCGCGTGTTAAGTTTGTGAAGTTTGGAGTGTCCAGCAGGAAAAAATCGTCCCAAGTCCCTTTGGTGCAGGTTTTGAAGCGGGCTCTCAGAACTTCTTCGCTCACATTTGCGCCTTTGTAGGCGATTTCTGCAAAGAGTTGCAGTATCGGCAGGACTACAAATGCAGGGGTTTCTGCTCCATCGTCTCCCCAGCCTGTCGCAAAGACTTCTTCTACGCCTTCTTCCATGTTTATCGCAAGCGCTGCCCTTGTAGCATCATAACTGAATTTAAGGTCAGGCGTTATTCCATTCCATTTATACGCCCCACCTGCGAATACCAGTTCATTCGGAAATCTCCTGTGCCTTTTTATCATAGATGAGTAGTGATTTTTGTCTTTTGAGTAGTAGTCCCAATATACAAGTTTTACGTCTGTGCGGAGTTTTTCCAGCATTTCAGGCGGGAATTCGGCATCCGATTCGCTTTCGTTCAAGTAATACTCGCCTTTGTAGGCAAGGCGGAAAAACATATCGCTCCACATCATCGGGAAAAAGCCGTATTTTTTGCATATTTCCACAACTCGGCTCAAGTGATTTGTCATTATGTCACTTCTGTTTTGGTATCCGTGCTTGTCAAGATATTTACCCAATCCGAGCATATGGGCTTCATCCATTCCTATGTTTATATTTCGGGAAGTGAAACATTCCGAGAGCTGCCGCATCATGTCGTCAAGAAAGCGGTATGTTTTTTCTTCTCCAACGAGCATTATGTCTTCACAGTCCACAATGTCGTAAAATTCAGGCCAGCGGAGTGCTTCATTGAGGTGTGCCAGAGTCTGCACACACGGAATTAGTTCTATGCCAAACATTTCTGCGTAGCTGTCGAGGTCTTTTAGTTCTTCCTTTGTGTAGCGCCCGCGCCCATAGCCGAAATACTTCCACTCCGGGAT
>WQTE01000117.1 GCA_009786445.1 Oscillospiraceae bacterium
CAAAACAGGGGGTATTGCTATTTTATTGTAATTATACGGAGTAATCCCTTGGTACTTCAAGGGTTTATATACAAAAATAGGTGGGTCTACTTGACACTACCCTAAAAAATTGGAGGGAACCATAATGAGTACAATTAATCCGGCACAAAGTAGTTACAACAATTATCAAACACCAGCGGCGCAGACTCCTGCGGCGCAAACACCTGTTGCACCCCCGGCTGACAATTCTCACGCTGCACCTCAGGACACCTACACTCCATCTGCGGCTGCGGCAGCTTCGACTCCTGCGGCTTCAACTCCGGCAGCCTCGACTCCGGCAACTTCGACCCCTGCTGCTTCAAGTTCTGCAAATCAAAATGTCAGAGGGCGCCCGGCAGACCCGGCTTCCATCCGCAATCTCATGAGAGAAACAAATCATCAAGTTGATGCCGTCAGAAGGCTGCTCAGCAGCGCACTCGGCAGAACCGACCCTACAGGTCAAGGCTGGTGGGCTCAAAGGGCTGAAAATTTGCAATTAAACGATGCAGAGAGAGCGGAAGCTCAGGCTCTTGTTGCTGAAGATGGCTTCTTCGGCGTAAGCCAGACCACAGACCGCATTATGGACTTCGCAATGGCAATGGTCGGACAAAATGCAAGCCCTGACCAAATCGAGGAAATGCGTAGTGCTGTTCAAAGAGGTTTTGACGATGTCGCAAGAATGTTTGGCGGTTTCGACAACCTGCCTCAGGTCACAAGAGACACACACGCTGCAATCATGGCACAGTTTGACGATTGGGCAGCCAGCGCAGGCGGCTCAGCGACAACCACCGAATAACCTTAATTTTACTAATTACTTTGCTTTCATAAACTTCTATATATGTGTAAAAAATCATCCAGAAAAAGAGCTCTACAAGTTAGAGTTCTTTTTCTGTAAAAATTTTATCAGTAATGCCCCTTGACCGCTTGGCGGTAACAGGGTATAGTTTATATTATATCAGTAACATTTGCGTACATTTATGGAGGTATTTTGATGAAACATTGCGGTATTGACGTTGAAGTAAAAAATAAACCTGAGCTTGACCCGGAATTTATTCCGCTTTTTAAGTTTAACGAGGCGTTTTTGAAAACTGCTAAAGCTGAATTTTCCGTTGCTATAGAAAAAGACGACAAGCAAATAAATGTTATTTCGACGTTTATCCATGGCGATGAGGCTCACAGGGAGGCAGACAGGTATTATGTCGATCGCTTGGTGAAGACTGCTCTATGGCAAATTGGTGGCTATAAGATTCATCTCAAGGGTGACGACAATATTTGTAGTTGGCTGAAAGCCGCTTACTCAAAGGGTGGCTCCAGAGCTTTTGATGCTGATTTTTACGGTATGCTTTATGACCAAAATTTTGAAGTTGTGCAGTGCGAGAAATTGCCTGATGCATATGAAATACGTGAGCCTCGGGGTGGGCATTTTGATGGTTGCCGAATTGGTGCCGATTTTGGCGGGAGCGATTATAAGGTCTCGGCGCTTGTTGACGGTGAAGTTATCTACAGCAACGAGACTGTCTGGAATCCAAAATTAAACGATGACCCGTCTTACCACTATAACGGCATCATTTCAGCGTTTCGGGAGGCAAAGGAAAAGTTGCCGAGAGTTGATGCTGTGGGAATTTCCTCGGCCGGACTGGTTGGCAACAACCGTGTCCTGTACGCTCAACTCTACCAGATGGTGCCGAAAGACCGATTCAAAGCGGAAGTACGGGATATTTGGAGCCGTGCTGTACGTGAGGTTTGTGGTGATGTGCCGTTTGCTGTGCTAAACGATGGCGATATAACTGCGCTTGCCGGTTCGATAAATCTTAAAAAGAAGAACATGCTCGGTATTGCAATGGGTACAAGTGTTGCAGGCGGATATGTTGATAAAAATGGTTATGTTTCAAACTGGCTCAGCGAGCTTGCTTTTATTCCGCTTGATGCTTCTCCTAAAGCTGCAATGGATGTTTGGACTGAGGATATAGGTGTTGGTGTCTCTTACTTCTGCCAGGAGGCTGTAGTCAAGCTGGCTCCGGCTGCCGGTATCTCGCTTGACGAGCACAGCACTCCCGCGAAGAAGCTCAAAGTCGTGCAAAACCTGTTGGCTGACGGACATGAGGGTGCTGCCGCTGTATTTCGCTCTATAGGCGTTTATCTCGGTCATAGCGCTGTTTTATACAACAGTCTTTTTGACGGCGCAAGCAGTATCCTGCTGCTCGGCAGAGTGATGAGCGGCAAGGGCGGCGACATTATACTGGAGACAGCAAATTTTGTCTTAAAAGACGAATATCCCAACGTTTCCGTAGAGCTTCTGCTACCCGACGAACAAACACGTCGTCTGGGACAATCCGTTGTGGCGGCAAGCTTGCCTAAAATTACGGAGCAGAAGTAAATTTGCATATTTTATCAAGTATGGATTATAAATTAAAATGTTTCTTGTGTCGGTTTTATTGCTGGTTTTTGTGTGGTGAGGGGTGATTTGCCGTGTTTCCGTACATTCAGTTTTTAGGTCGAGAATATCCCACCTTCGCTATATTGGGGCTTGTGGGCTTTTTTGCCGCTGTCGTCGTAGCCGGTTTCAGAGCAAAGCGTTATGGGCTTTCCCGCGGCGAGCCTGTTTACATAGGTCTTTTCGCAGGTATAGGTTTATTAGTCGGGAGTGTTTTGCTTTTCGGTTTGACCCGCGCTTCATATGTATGGGAGAATAGGGCTTATTTCCCCAATCTCCCGACACTTATATTCGGGCTATTCGGCGGAATGGTTTTTTATGGTGGATTATTTGGCGCAATTGCGGGTATATTTCTTTACAGCCGCATCATGAAAGTGCCGATTAGCACCGCAATGAAGTTGACTATACCCGTTTTCCCTCTGGCTCACGCCATTATGCGGCTCGGGTGCTTTGCAGGAGGATGTTGCCACGGTATCGCGTTTCCGCCTCCGCTAGGCATTGCCTTTACTCACGCGGTAGGTGCGCCTAACAATATACCTCTGCTCCCCGTGCAGCTATATGAAGCGGCTGCCAACCTGCTAATCTTCGGGATTATATGGTGTTATACCAAAAAGGACAGAAGCTGGGTTAGTATAGCTTGCCTTTACGGGCTGATTTACAGCTTTGTCCGCTTTTGGCTGGAATTTTTGCGCGGAGATGCCATAAGAGGATTTGTCGCCGGGATTTCGACATCGCAGTTTATAAGCATTTGCGTATTCATCGTATGCGCCGCCGGCTTAATCACGGCAGCACGGCAAAAACGAGAGCGTGTGTAGCAAGCGAGGTGCCGGCAACCACTACCACTCTAAGTCACCAAAAACCCGTGATTTCGCAGCAATTCCCTCACCCGCTCGGTCTCTTCTACTGTCGGAACCGGATTGTCTTTTAGTCTATAATCCATCTTCAGGTCATCCCACTTGTAAGCCCCCATTTGGTGAAATGGCAATATACCCACTTTTTCCTTGTTTTTTAGAGTCTTTAGGTACTCAATAAGAGCTAGGATTTCATCTTCATTGTCTGTCAGACCCGGTACCAGTACGAAACGATGCCATGTTCTTATCATGTTTTCGCTGAGATAACGGGTAAAAGCAATCAGTTTGTCTATTGTAAATCCTGTCACTTTTTTATAGGTATCGGGGTTTATGCTTTTTATATCAAGTAAGACAAGGTCTGTGAGGGACAAGATTTCTTTTGTTATCTCGTCAATATCTGTGTGCCCTGCGGTGTCAAGAGTTGTGTGGATTCCCTCGTTTTTGCAGGCGCGGAAAAATTCAAGGGCGAACTCCTTTTGCATAAGAGGTTCGCCGCCTGTAAGAGTTACCCCGCCGCCTGAAAACGTGAAGTAGGATTTATATTTTAAGATATCGCTCAAAAGCTCGGCAACAGTTTTATTCGTTGCGGTTTTGCTGTTAAGCCGCCACGTATCTGGGTTGTGGCAGTAAACACACCGCAGGTTACAACCTTGCATAAAAACCACATAGCGAATCCCCGGACCGTCAACCGTCCCGCAAGTCTCGACAGAATGAATTTTTCCAATCGAATCAATGCCCATTTCTTCCCCCAAAACAAAACCCAATAATTACCCACAAAACCAGCAGAAGATATACAATTTGCGTAGTCTACACCCTCTCATGGAAAGTTCTGTGAATCACGTCTAGTTGTTGCTCCCGAGTCAGCTTTACGAAATTGACCGCATAACCCGAAACGCGAATTGTGAGTTGCGGGTATAGCTCCGGTTTTTCCATTGCATCGAGAAGCGTTTCACGGTCGAACACATTTACATTTATGTGGTGTCCGCCGTCGGCGAAATAGCCGTCCATGATGCCTACCAAGTTATTTATCCTGTCTGCTTCTGCCCTGCCGAGCGCAGTGGGGATTATGGAAAACGTGTAGGAAATTCCATCTAGTGCATAATTATACGGAAGCTTTGATACTGATGCCAGGGAAGCTATCGCACCTTTTTTGTCCCTTCCGTGCATCGGGTTTGCGCCGGGAGCGAACGGCTCGCCAACTTTTCTGCCATCGGGCGTTGCGCCTGTCTTCTTGCCGTAGACCACGTTTGAAGTGATGGTCAGAATCGACGTCGTTGTCATGGCCTCTCTGTAGGTTGAATGCTTTTTCAGGCGGGTCATGAAGTTTTTAATTAAATCCGATGCCATTTTGTTGATTTCCGGGTCGTTGTTGCCGAAAGCGGGGTACTCCCCTTCTATCTCGTAGTCGATAGCGAGACCATCTTCATTGCGAATCGCTTTGACTTTTGCATATTTAATCGCAGAAAGTGAATCTACCACAACGGAAAGCCCCGCTACGCCCGTCGCCTGAGTACGCAGTACGTCCTTATCATGCAACGCAAGCTGTAAGCTCTCGTAGTTATATTTATCATGCATATAGTGAATGACATTGAGTGTGCTGATGTAAAGCCCTGCGAGCCACTCCATCACCTGATCGAAACGTCTGGTTACTTGCTCATAATCTAAGTATTCGCTTGTAATTGGAGCAAACTCGGGACCGACTTGAGCACCGCTCAGCTCATCCTTTCCGCCGTTTATGGCGTAGAGTAAGGCCTTTGCCAAATTTGCCCTCGCTCCGAAAAACTGCATCTGCTTACCTAAGCGCATTGCCGACACGCAACAGGCAATGGCGTAGTCGTCGCCCCAGAAGCCGCGCATGAGGTCGTCGTTTTCATATTGAATTGAGCTTGTATCTATCGAAACCTTTGCGCAGTACTCTTTGAATGGCCTCGGGAGGTTAACGCTCCACAGCACCGTGAGGTTCGGTTCGGGTGCGGGGCCTAAGTTATAGAGCGTGTGCAGGACACGATACGAGCTTTTTGTAACCAGTGTGCGCCCATCTTCGCTCATGCCGCCCAAGACTTCCGTTACCCATGTCGGGTCGCCTGAAAACAGGGCGTTATATTCCGGTGTCCGCAAAAACCTCACCATTCGGAGCTTCATTATAAAATGGTCAAACAGCTCCTGTGCCTCTGATTCAGTGATTGCACCGTTTGCTAAATCTCTTTCCACATATATATCCAAAAAAGTGGATACCCGTCCTAGGCTCATGGCCGCTCCGTCCTGCTGTTTGATAGCTGCGAGAAATCCGAAGTATGTCCACTGTATCGCTTCTCTTGCAGTGGCTGCGGGTGCAGAGATATCAAAACCGTAAGACTTTGCCATTTCCGTCAGTTCGTACAGTGATTTTATCTGGTCGCTGATGTCTTCGCGCAGTCGAATGGTGGGTTCATCCATTTGCGAGTAGTCAAGTTCCTTCTTTTCGGCTTTTTTCTGCCCTATCAGAAAGTCTGTGCCGTAGAGCGCCACACGCCTGTAGTCGCCGATAATCCGCCCGCGGCCGTAAGCATCGGGAAGCCCTGTTATGACACCGCTTTTACGTGCTCTCAGCATTTCCTCCGTATATACATCAAATACGCCGTCGTTGTGGGTTTTTCTGTAAGTTTCAAAGACTTTTTCCGTCTCTTTGTCAAGTTTATACCCAAATGCGCTGAGTGCATTTTTAACCACATTTAGCCCACCAAACGGCATAATGGCTCTTTTCAGCGGCTTGTCTGTTTGAACGCCTACGATTTTTTCTTTTGTTTTATCTATATAGCCGGGACCGTATGTTGTAATCGTTCCGGGCATTTTTGTTTCAACGTCCAGCACTGTTTTTTCTGTTTCAATTTTCATTAACTCTAAGATGTTTTGCCACAAAGCTTCCGTGTCCTGCGTTGGCTTTGCCAAAAAGCTCTCGTCTCCCGAATACGGAGAGTAATTTAACTGAATAAACTCTCTAACATCAATCTCTCGTTCCCAGTTTCCGCTCTTGAATCCTTCCCACTGTTCTCTCATATTGATCTCTCCTCTTTTTCCTGTGCACTAGGTTTCACATAAAACTTCACATTGCTTTTCTTTGTTTTTAATATTATACTAAACAGTAGAATAAGTCAATTTTCAGGAGGAGCAACTAAATCATGGATTATGCAGCAGAATCTTTAAAAAAACATTTTGAATGGGGCGGTAAAATCGAGATTTCCGGCAGGGTTTCGGTGAAAAATGAAGAGGATTTATCTCTCGCTTATACTCCCGGTGTTGCTGAGCCTTGCCTTGCCATTGAAAAAGATGTGCGCAAAAGTTTCAGCCTCACAAGGCGCCACAACTTGGTTGCAATTGTGACTGACGGCAGTGCTGTGCTCGGGCTGGGTGATATCGGCCCTGAGGCAGCGATGCCTGTTATGGAGGGTAAGGCTGTACTTTTTAAAGAGTTTGGCAATGTAGATGCTGTGCCGCTCTGTATCCGCAGTCAAGATGTGGATGATATTGTCAAAACCGTTTCGCTTCTTGCGGGCAGCTTTGGCGGTATAAATCTTGAAGATATCTCCGCACCTCGTTGTTTTGAGATTGAACGCCGACTCAAGGAGTGTTGCGATATTCCGATTTTTCACGATGACCAACACGGCACTGCAATCGCTACGCTTGCAGGGGTGTTAAACGCTCTACGCATTACAGGCGGCAAGATTTCAGATATGTCTGTTGTCGTAAACGGTGCGGGTGCTGCGGGCATCGCCACGACCCGGATTTTGATTGATGCGGGTGTGAGAGATGTTATTTTATGCGACCGTAAGGGGGCGATTTTTACGGGACGTGACGGGTTAAATCCCGAAAAGGACGAGATTGCAAAAATCACGAATCCCGAAGCAAAAAAAGGCTCTCTGGCTGATGTTTTGCGTGGTGCGCATATTTTCATTGGGCTTTCGGGTCCCGATTGTGTCACTGCCGAGATGGTAAGGAGCATGAGCAAAAATTCTATAGTGTTTCCGATGTCAAATCCTACGCCTGAGATCATGCCGGACATAGCAAAAGCCGCCGGAGCCGCTGTTGTCGGCACCGGGCGCAGTGATTTTCCGAATCAGATTAACAACGCACTGGCGTTCCCGGGCGTGTTCAGGGGCGCACT
>WQTE01000118.1 GCA_009786445.1 Oscillospiraceae bacterium
GACATGGTGAATAAATCCACCACACGGATAGGCCGCTTACAGGGCACAACTTCGCCTGCTTCATTCCTGCATACCATTTCACGAAATTCAGGCATATAATGACCTATCGGATCTGTCAACAGAAAGCACCCTTCTTCAAACAACCGCAATGCCGCAACGCAAGTTATCACTTTTGTCATAGACCATATGGCAAACAGCGTGTTTTTCGTAATGGGTTTTTGTGCTTCGATATCAGCGTGTCCAATTTGATGGCGGTACACCTCGCGCCCCTTTAGGTATATACCCAAGTCAGCCCCCGCAACGCCTATGCCTTCCAACGATTCCATAAAATCCGTTATGCGCTTGAAATCCATGTATAACCCTCCAATTTTAATATTATTTATATCATCTGTACTACTCCCACTCAATGCTTTAGGCATTAATTTAACGTGTTTTGATTAAGCGGTTTAGTTCTGGTTATTTTGATTGTTTGTATTATCTATAGGTTATGGGCTATTTGAATTCTTGTTGTCAGAATGTTGCCACAGATATTAATAATTAGGCATCTTTATCAGCATTTTCAATGACATTACGCAAATCACTTAGAGTTTTACCCCCAAATGTAAAATACCGCCAACCGTTTTCACGAGAGCTATCAGTCCGACCATGTTTCTCTTTCAATATTTTTAACGCTAACGCTGTAACAGAATATACTTTTCCTTCGAATTCTATTGAGTTTTTTCTATCCTTAACCTTTGCAACAATACTGGCATCATATAAGAATGAAAGTTCAGCACCAATTGGTATATTCAGTAATGCAAATGAATTATTGGAGCGTCTTCGTTTTGTATCCGTGCTAACTTTAGTTCTTTTAATACCGAGATTTTTAATCATTTTTTCCTTTGTTCCTTTTTGTATGAGGTATCTTGGAATTGAAATATCTTCTGGTTTTTCTTTTTCAACAAAATCAGTTATAAATTCAAATGCATCCTCAAAAGACATTTCGAACTCATAGAAGAGAAAAAGGATATAGAAGATCATGACAGTACTGCTTGATTTATATTGGGACTTTACTGAAAAGTATTCCCCTATGTGTCTATGTGTCTCTTCAAATGGAAAATTATCGGAGGGAAATATTTGATTATAGTAATCAGTAAATAGTTTAATGGGTGAATTTGTGACTCTTTCGGGAAAGCCTTGGATTGAGTAAATAACTTGCGCCAATTCTTTTTTTGTAATTCGATTATCATATGTCGTAAAGTCATCCCCAGTGCTCCCGACTTTGCGTACGTATAAGATTTTGTGTTCTTTCAAATAATTCTCAATCTGTATTTGTATGTTATCTACAGATTTTAAATCAAATGCAGAAATTTGATTTTGGCTATTTGTATATTCAGCAATTTCATTTTTTAGTTTACTGTCTTTTTCTATTTTGAAAAACCTTGTTAATATATAAGTATTGCGAAAATTAAATGTCGAGTCTGAGCCATTTACATTAAAATCGTGCAAATATGAGAAAATAGTCCTGATAGTTTGTCCACCATTTACAATTTGATAATTTTTTAGGGTAAACAAATATTTTTCGTTTGAATTTTTACCCTCAGATGTGATTTCTTCAGCAGTAACTGTAATTCCGTTGTTAAACATAAAGAAATTCCTGAAACTATGATTCAGAGTGTTCTTAATATTATTATTGAAGCGTGTTTCTCCCAAATATCCGCGTACGTTATCGTAAAGTAAAGAGGTGTCTATTTCTGCACCTAAAATTGAATTGTCATCTTCTAGTTTATAGTTCAATGCCAGTTTTTTATCAGAAGTGAGCATACGAACAACATCAACTAAAGAAATTTTTGCAACAAAAGATTTCTTTGTTGATTTGCTGTCGTCATCAAATGAGAGAAAGTCCCCGCTGGAAAGCATTATTTTACTTTCTACTGTCCGCAAAGGCTCAAAAATATATTTTGTCAAATCGCCCAAAGATAAGTTAATGATATTAATTCCATAGTTCTCCATAAGTATATTGATGTGCGGCGTAGAACTAGGGGCAAAATCGCCGAGCTGATTAGTAACCATATACAATGTGATTTTGTACGTATCATTCGATTCAAGTTTATTTCTAATGTCCAGTATTATGTTACGTACTTTACTTCCAATGCTCGAAGGTATTTTATCAGAGCTTAAGCTTAAATCCAAATATTCAATAAACTTCATACTCCGCGATATATCGTTATCTCTAGTTGATGCTTCTTTAAATTCGTTTCTATATTTAAAGTTGAACAGGTATATTGGTTTATCTCCATCAATATAATCGTTTCCAAAACAAACAGCATCTATTCCCAAGTCGTCTGTACCATGACCAAATATTGTTTTGTTGTAGCTTGAGTCAATTATTGCATTTTTAGCTTCGTCAATATCATCAATTCCAGCAATACATTCGAGAACAATGTGATAAAATCCCAAGCGCGCCTTTTCATTTTCGTCATCGATGCTCTCGTGGTCAAGAAAATCAAACATCTTTACACATTTATTTTTTAACACTTTAAAATCATTAATGTTTGCCATGATAGGATCACCTCATTCATAAAAATATTATTTTCCCCGAGTTGTAAAAAAATGAACAACTTAACAGGAGTGTGGCTTCCACAAGGTCAAAACAACCATACCATTCATTATTTTATGAACTTATTTTTCCTTTGGCATAGCCCAAACTATATGCTGATTTAGCATCCTTATGCCTTACTGTTCCAGCTTGACTTTTTGGCAGATGTGAGAAGTTAGTTTTCTTTTCATTTTCTTTTATGCCATCTTTCAATCCTTCTTCATATGCGCAACCAGCACAAACATGCCTACCTCCACTACGATTATCTTGAGCTTCTGGCAAATTTTCATAATCCGCAAAATATCTGTGTCTATCTTTGCACACCATTTATATTCCTCCTAAACTTTTTACTTGTTCGCTACGAGCAACTCGTTAATCTTCCCGCGCCTTGCTCCAACCGAGTTTATTGCTCTGCTTGCGCTGATTCGGAATATTTTATACTGAGAGTATAAGTCGTCAAAGAATGAATCTTGCTCGTTTGCATTTTTGGGGTCGCTATTACTGGCGACAACATGAGCACCGCGCGCTGACATTTCACCGATAAATTTTGCAAGTTCTATTTGCTCTTTATCCCCGAAACCGTCTTGTGTATACGCTGTAAAGCTCGAAGATTCGGTCAGCGGGCGATACGGTGGGTCGAAATATGCAAAAGTGTTTTCGTCGATAAAGCTTGCAGACTCTTTATAGTCGCCGCAGATAATCTCAACATTTTTAAGTTTCTGGGAAATCGCTAAGAGATTTTCAGTGTCGCATATTCTCGGATTTTTGTACCCTCCTTGCGGGACATTGTATTCCCCTTTTGAGTTAACTCGATACAACCCATTGAAACACGTCCTGTTTATAGCAATAAACAATGCCGCCAATTCAGGTGTATCTGATTTATCCTTCTTTAACATATTAAATCTTGTGCGATTTTCATAGTAAAGCTTTTTACGCACTTCATCGCTTGCAGGAAGATATTTACTTTCTAATTGTTTAAGCTCAATGAGCAATTGCTCAACTTGGTCGCGAACTGTTTTGTATGTGAGGATTAACTCACGATTTATGTCGCTGATATAAATTTCCGACATATCGTAGTTACTTATGATGTCAAATAACACAGCACCACCACCAAGAAAAGGCTCTGCGTACTTAGAAATTGATTTTCCGAGTTCAGTAGGGTGCTTTAGTCGAATGCTTTCAAGAATTTGAGCCTTTCCGCCCGCCCATTTTAGAAACGGCTTAACTGTTGCAGGCGCTTTTGGCTGATGTCTGGCACTTCTCGCATCAATTGGCTTATCTGCGCTAGTAGGCACTAGCCACATATTGCCCATGAAAGTCGCCCCCTCAATTCTCCCCTCGGAGCAGAGAACAGCAACTCGGCGTTGAGATATACCCCAAAGTGTTGCGGCTTCTCTTGCAGAAATATACTCCATATTGTATCCTCCAACAATTTCTTGTTGAATTATATTCGAGATATAGAATAAAGTCAATGCTTTTTATATTTTAATGCCAATAATACCAAGAGCCTTCCGACACGCCCCATAATCATCTGTAAATTCAGGGGATTAGTCTGGTTCATCACTCCCACTCAACAGTAGCAGGGGGTTTTGATGTTATGTCGTACACCACGCGGCTTACTGATGGGATTTCGTTTGTTATTCTTGCTGATAATTTAAACAAAAGCTCATAGGGCAGCTCTGCGCATTTGCAGGTCATAAAGTCATTTGTGAGGACTGCGCGAATGGCAACCACCGGGTCGTATGTTCTGTAATCGCCCTTTACACCTACGGAGTATGTATTTGTTAGGACTGTGAAGTATTGGTTTAAACCCATGCCGTCCAGCTCTTCGCGCAAAATCGCATCGCTTTCGCGCAGCACGTTTAACTTGTCTTCTGTGACTTCGCCCATTATGCGGATTGCAAGCCCCGGACCGGGGAACGGCTGGCGGTTAATGTATTTCTCCGATAAGCCTAACTTTTCACCAATTACACGTACTTCGTCTTTAAACAGTCCCGATAGTGGCTCTATAAGCTCGTCAAACGAAATGCTTTCGGGCAAGCCGCCAACGTTGTGGTGGCTTTTTATTGTTGCACCGTGTGCGCCGCCCGATTCCACAATGTCGGGGTAAATAGTGCCTTGTGCCAGAAAGGTGATTTCGCCCAGTTTCGCCGCTTCTTCTTCAAACACACGTATAAACTCCTCACCTATGAGCTTTCGCTTCGCTTCGGGGTCGGTTACACCTTTAATTTTTTTCAGGAATCTGTCCTTTGCATTTACACGAATCAGGTGCAAGTTTTTGTTGGAGAATGTCTGCTCAATCTCGTCACCCTCGTTTTTACGCATGAAACCATGGTCTACGAAAATGCACTTTAGCTGTCCCGGCACAGCTTTGGTGAGCAGTGCGGCGCAAACAGAAGAATCAACGCCGCCCGAGAGAGCGAGCAGAACATCTTTTTCTCCGACCTTTGCCCTAATGTTATTTATTTGCCCGTACAGATAATCATCTAATTTGTAGTCGCCCGTTGCACCGCAAATATCGTATAAAAATGCTCTGATATGTTCGATACCGTCATCGGTTAATTCTGTTTCAGGGTGAAATTGCACGCCATACAGCTTTTTTTCGGCATTTTTGCACGCGGCAATGCAGTTTTCGGTGGTCGCCGTTGTGGTGAATCCTGTTGGTAATTTTGCGACAATATCTGTGTGGCTCATTAGTGCGTAAAACGGTTTATATTCAGCCTCTGACGGCGTTACCAAAACACGCCCGTATTCCCCACACTCTCCGCGCCGCACCTCACCGCCAAGCAGGTGGCACATCATTTGCATACCATAACAAATTCCGAGTACAGGTATGCCGAGTGCAAAAATTTCGGGGTCACATTTAGGTGAATCCGGCAAATACACGCTATTCGGACCGCCTGTCAAGATAATCCCAATAGGCGAAAGCCGTTTAATTTCCTCTACCGAAATATTGCCGTTGCGAATTTCCGAATAGACTGAAAGTCCTCTAACCGCGCGGGCAATCAATTCTTTATATTGTCCGCCAAAATCAAGCACCAGTACCAATTCACTCATATTAATGACCATTCCTTTCAAGAATTTTCAGACACAAAGCGATCCATAAACGCAATAATCATTTTGTGCATCCGTAATCGAAACTATTATACATCACATTTGACTAAAGTTACAAGCACAGGAAGAATTTCAGCCCTAAATTTTTTCTCTTGCATTGTCGGCTGTGAAGTAGTATAATAGCTTTCGGCTTCAACAAGCATATTGATTGCGCCATATGCGGGTGTTGCGTAATGGTAACGCTCCAGCCTTCCAAGCTGGCCACGTGGGTTCGATTCCCATCACCCGCTCCAAATCGCACAAGCTTACGTAAGTATTTTTTGTGTATTCCTTTTTTTTTGATAACTCAAAAACAACTTATTATTGCGAATTTCACGAAAATAAAGTAGAATATTTACTATTATCGGCTATAGAGGGAGAGTGTGCCGTGGATAGTAATTTTTCATTTTTGGAAGAACGGTTCCCTGCGCTTGAAAAATTGGGTAATCTCGCAGAGGGTTATCTGTACTCTGACCCCAACTCATGTCTTATTAAACTTGGAATGATGGTTGAATTGACAGTTAATTACATGCTTGAACTGGACAGCATAGAGCCGCCTACAACTGACGATACACTTTCAAACCGAATTCGACTTTTGAAAAATGAAGGCATGTTGCCTAGGGATATTAGTGACATGCTCTATTCAATTCGTACAAAACGAAATATTGCAGTTCACGAAGGACACGACTGTTTAAGTGATGCTAAGGTATTACTAAAAATGGCTCATTCGCTCTCTGTTTGGTTCATGCAGATTTATGGAGACTACAGCTTCGAGCCAAAAAGTTTTATTATGCCGCCTGAAACAATAGCAGATACTGATATTTCTAAGTTACAGCAGGAAAATGAAACACTTATTTTAGAGCTTAAAAAAGCCAAAGCTGCGACGTTGTCAAATTCAGTTGAAGTTGATGTCGGGGCTGCAGAACGCAAAAGGCGCACAAACAAGGCAAATGCAGGTCTAAAGTTATCTGAAAAAGAAACAAGATACCTTATAGATGAGCAACTTCGCAAAGTGGGCTGGGAAGCTGATACTGAAAACCTCCGTTACTCAAAAGGAACAAGACCGCAAAAAAACCGCAATCTCGCAATTGCAGAGTGGCCTACCGATTCAACTGTGTGCCGATGGGGATATGTTGATTATGCACTTTTTGCAGGGCTGAAATTGGTCGGCGTTGTGGAAGCAAAGCCTATGCATAAAGATGTGTCGTCACTCATAGATAACCAGTGCCGCGATTACGGCATGGGAATAAAGAATGAGCATAATGAGTTTGCAATTGACACATGGGGTGAATTCAAAGCCCCTTTCCTGTTTGCTACAAATGGCAGACAATACTTGAAGCAGCTTGAAACAAAATCAGGCATATGGTTTAGAGATGCACGGCTCGAAACGAATATGCCAAAAGCTTTACAAGGCTGGATTTCACCGCAGGGATTGCTGGATTTACTTGAAAAAGACATTGCCGCGGCAAATCGGGAGTTAGTTGTTACACCATACGATTTATTGAGCGACAAGGATGGACTCAATTTGCGACCATATCAAATTGAAGCCATAGGAAAAGCTGAAACCGCAGTTTTGGATGGCAAGCAGAATATACTACTCGCTATGGCGACAGGAACGGGCAAAACCAGAACTGTGCTGGGCATGATTTACCGATTCCTCGAAAGTAAGCGTTTTAATAGGGTTCTTTTCCTTGTTGACAGAACAGCTCTCGGTGAGCAGGCACAAGATGTATTCACGGAAGT
>WQTE01000119.1 GCA_009786445.1 Oscillospiraceae bacterium
CTCCTTTTGTATGCGGTAATCCCTGTTACCGAATTTATTGCGATTCAAGTATACAGGTTAATCCGCGTTTTGCAATCTCGAGGTCACTACATATTGTCTCATAAATAAGATACCTTCCTGCCCATGCTTGCCACGATGGTTGAAGTTGCTCGTAAGGAATAAGCGTAACATCCCCACTTACCTGCAAATAAATGTCGCTTCCATCCGGGATGTCAGAAATATCTATTTCCAGCTGCAACTCGGTCGGTCCCCCCCACATTGTGGCAAACTCTGATTCTTCCGCGACACTGACAGTCACAGAGGGTTCTCCGGGTTGATTACTGAGGGTATCAAAAGGTGTACCGATAAACAAAACCGCGAGCGCCACGGCACCCACACCTATGGAGATTAACCCTATGACAGACTCCCGCCTGTGCGCTTTGTAGTATATAGTATATCTGTTTATAACAAAAGCTGCTATAAATAAAGCCATCCAAACAACAATCCCCTTTAAAATAAAAAGCCCCAGATTACTCTCCAGTATCAAAAAACCGAGCACAAATCCGACAAAAGCCTGAAAATTAGCTGCAAAAAGAAGAAAAATAATCAGTACAGTGAAAAGTACTGCCGCATACAGCCTGAACTTTCTGAGCAAAGCCGCCACCAGAGTTATTGCGGCCGAAATAATCGCTACATAGATTGTAAGCACTACAAAACCAGACAGCACAAACCAAATGTTAAAATCATAGACAATAAACACATTGTCCCGCCCTGCGGCAAGTGCCGCAATTACTCCGTACTGTATCAGGTATATCACCGTTAGAGCCAGTGCAGAGCAAAGCACTATTGAGTAAATCCAAATTTGGTATGCGAGAAAGCGGCTTGTGTTGGTCTGCGGAAAAACGGTTATGTTATTATTTTCATTGTGGTATAGCCACCATGCGAGCATAAGCCCCAGTGCAACGCAGCCCATAAAGCCGCCAGACATATCTATAATCCTATGAAGCAAAAGCGTATCGTTATGCTGCAAAATCATGATAACCGCAGGGATTAGTCCTGAGAGTAGCACAATTAACGCTATCGCAGCAAGGATTATTATTCCTTTTTTATTGCCTTTAACTCCAACCCGGGCGAGCCTGGCGGCATTTACTAATTCACTTTTTGCCACAAACATTCGAGTTCACCTTCCTTATCTTCCCTTGTGAGGTATATGCATATATCCTCTGCTCTCACTGCTGATACTGTCAGATTTTGTCTTTTTGCTTCGCTGCCGACTGTTTCGGTTAATTCTTCATAGACCACGGTTTCGGCGGATAACCCGCCTTTTTTGTAGATAATGTTTTTGCCGTTTGTAAATGTGTCAACGGCATCTCGCTCTCCCTCAACACGGTAGGCTTTTTGTCTTAAAGCATCGATATTCTCGTATAGCACCAATTTACCGTCGTCAATGAGAATAATATCGGAGAGCACTCCTTCTATTTCGGAGAGTAGATGGCTCGAAACTATAAACGTCCGAGGGTGCTCTGAAAACTCTCTGAGCAACACCTCATACGCCGCTTTGCGCACTGTAACATCCATCCCCAGCACGGGTTCGTCGAACATAGTCAGCCTCGCCCTGCACGAAAGACCGCATATGAAGTTGAAAGTGCTCGCCATGCCTTGCGAAAGGTTCTTAAATTTGAGCTTCGGGTCTAAAGCGAAATAATCAAGCAGCTTCATAGCAAACTCTAAATCAAAATCACGAAACATGATATCATAGTTTTCTATAATCGCTTTAAGCCTTAAAGCTCTGTCATATTGCATATTGTGGTACGTATAAACGATGTTTTCCAGTACATCCAGATTATCCATAGGAGCTTCGCCAAACACTTCAAGCTGACCAACATTTATATCAAGCTGCCCGACAATCATCTTCATAAGAGTAGTCTTGCCCGCACCGTTTCTGCCAATCAAGCCAATGATAGCATCGCCTGAAATGCTCAGGTCAAGATTATCAATGGCAGCCATTTTCCCAAATGTTTTCGTAAGACCCGTAGCGTTGATAATCACATCACTCACTCAAATCACCTCTTTCCCTACTATTAAAAAGTTCTGAAACTTTATCTAACACGCTGTCTCTTGAAAGCCCCACCTTGACCGCAGCGGATACAAGACTCTCGGCAAGTTCCGAAATTTCCGTATCACGCCGCTCGCCGAGCAGCCTATCCCGAGCACCGACCGCTACGGTCATTGAAAGCCCTCTTTGCTTTTCAAGGATACCTTTTGAAACAAGCTGATTTATCCCCTTAGCCGCAGTGGCGGGGTTGATACTGAGTTCGCGAGACAAAGTGAGCTGAGAATATACTGCCTCCCCTTCAAGAAGCCTACCGACAACAATGTCGTCCTCAATAGCGCCTGCAACTTGAATATAAATAGGCTTTAAGCTGTTAAAATCAATACGCAAATGACTCACCTCACAAAGCAATCCGCTATACTGCGTTACTAATGTAATGTAGTATAGCGGAGATTGAGTTGCTTGTCAAGAGGGAATTTTTGATTTATATTAAACTTCACCAATCCTCATCCGTCTGCGCAAAACGAGTACATTAAACATCAAGCTGATAACCCCGCAGGCCAGCACGATGGAAAACAGTGGGACGAACCCCAAGCCTTCAAGAATTGGCGGCAAAACAAGGACAATCAATGTTGAAAGTGTTGCCGTAATCGTGTTAAAAACGCCAACATACAGCGGCATTTCAGATGGAGGGCTGACAACCCCCAAGATTAATGTCGCTGTCACAAAGAAACCGGCATTTGCGATGTTGGCAAAAACCCATGCCACAAACAAAATATTCAGAGAACCTGCACTGAGAGCAGTAATCCCTGCGGCAGTGACAAAAATCGCACATATAAGTGCAGTGATTCTCGGACCGTACTTATCTGCAACATAGCCGAAAATGATTTGAGTAATCGCAGTCGATAAAATAGCCAGACCGGTGAGCAATGCAATATGTGTCTCAGTCGCATAGAAAACACGTAAAGCAAAAAGCGTGTAGTAGGTCAAAAGTGCGTTGGCGATAGAAAGAAACGAGCAGGTGTAAATCATCGCACGAAAAGTCGAACTCTCCTTTACAGCACCGGGCATCCCTTTTATGTACTCAAGTAAACGCATAGGGACGGTGGGCTCTGCATCCTTATTTTCCCGCAATAAGAAAAACGTTCCGGCATTAATAAACAAGAAAACAACACCCAGAGCGTAAATAACCATATAATTGTATGGGAAAGCAAAACGATAGAGAATCACAGGAATAAGCGCAGACATACCGACACCGATAAACGAGCCGATAGCCTGACCAATTCCTCGAAAACCACCCCGTTTATCAGGCGGCAAGAGCCTAATAACAAGCGGAGTGAAAAAAATGGCATAAGAACCAACAAACAAATTGAAGACCGCCCAGAAACCCAAAAACAAGTGTACAAGAGTGGTGTTTGCCTCTGCAAATATCGGAATTAGCAGGATAAAAATCAGAAATGTAAACCTCTGTAAAAATAAAATCTTACTGAAAGTTTTGTGCATCAAAGCGGAGCGAGATGCAATAAAACCAAAAAGCGGCTGAGACAGCAAAACACATAAAAAGCTCATAGAGGCGGCAAGAGCAATCTGGAAAGTCGTTGCTCCAAGCTGATTTAGAAATGAAGGAATAACCGCTGTTATAGAAATGAGTGCCATAGATGGCATGAATGACACACCATCAAGAAAAAACATTTTCAGGTTATGACGGACATCTTCTTGATTAGTATACATATGCGCAGTCTCCCAATTCACAGATTACTTAATCCTTGTTCGCCCGATTTGCTGCCTGTCCTGCGAGCGGTCGGGGACTGTTTTCCCTACTCCTAATTGCCCTGTACTTGAGGGCAAGAAGCAACACCGACACCGAAGCAACAACAAATTCAGTAGCCACAAAAGCAGACCATACACCGGTCATCTCAAATAAAGCGCCCAGCACAATAACCATCGGAATGTTTATTAATGAGCTACGCAGCAAAGAAATAGCTACGGCTTCTTTTGCGCTGTCAATGGCACTGAAAAAAGCTGCGGCTATAAAATTTATCCCTGCGAAAACCAGTCCTATGAAGTATATCCGAAGCCCGGTTGTTGTTAGATAGGTGAGAAAATCATCTGCTTCGCTATTGAATGCAAGAGCCATGATATTCGCATTAAAAAATGTTGCGGCATAGAGAATAAAACCTACTGCGATTACCGTTATCAAGGCATATTTCAAGGTTTGGCTTACTAAAAATCTATCGCCCGTCCCATGCCCTCTGCTTATCAGAGGCTGAATACCTTGAGCAACGCCCGTAAATACACAAATCAAAAGTATAGCAATATTTGCAACGATACTAAATGCAGCTACTCCGATATTTCCCTGTATTCCCAAAATTACGAGGTTAAAAACGACCAAAGAAACAGCAAAGGCCAGTTCGTTAATAAGAGCAGAAGAACCCAGAGAGTCGATCTTTAAGAGTTCTTTGACCCTTATTTTGCATTTGCGGAGTTTGAGCTGGTTTTTCTTTGTCAAAAAATGAGTGGAGACAACAATTAAGCTGAGAGTAAATGCAAGTCCTGTGGCAAGCCCTGCTCCAAACATACCCAGCTCCATAGGAAACAGGAAAATATAGTCAAATAAAATGTTTGACAGGCTGGCTGCGACCATTGCTGCCATTGCAAGTTTTGGGTTATTATCGTTTCTGACAAATACAATCAGTATGTTGTTGATTGTTATGACCGGAGAGAATAGCAGAATTGTGCGCATATACGACACAGCCATCGGCAAAATTTCGCCCTCTGCACCAAGCAGTCGTGCAACTTGCGGAGTCCAAAACATACCCACAGCGACAAAGACGAGCGAAATGAGCAACCCATGAGCAAGTGCGTGTGTGAATACCGTACCTGCGTTTTCACCTTTGCTTTTCATAATGGCATAATGTGTTGCTCCGCCTATGCCTATCATCAAGCCGAAGCTGTGTACAATACTAAAGACAGCAATGGAGATATTCAGTGCTGTGAGTCCGTTAGCTCCCAACGCAACGGAAATAAACCATGTGTCGGCAAGAACATAGACAGAAACACTCAGCATTGCAACCACGCTCAAGCTGACATATTTTATGTATTCTCTGAAAATCGCCTTTTTAATCGTAGTCATATATGCCCATTATACCACCAACTGCTATAAAGTGACAACAAAAAACTGCGCACGCAGAAGCACGCATAAGCCCGCACGCAGAAGCGGTTGCAGAAACAGGCAACGTCGCTTTCCTGCAACAGCCCCATTTCTCAACTATGTCAAACTCATGGTGGTCTGCTGTCGGGTTGCTCTTAAGAAGTTCCGGCAAGCTCATCTTTTAATAGCTCGTAAATATAAGCAGACCCTTCCAAATATAATCCGGTTTCCTTATCGTGAAGCTTTTCAAACAATTCAGAATTGTAAAGAAGCGCAATTGCACTCTCAATGTCCAAAGTTCTGTCAGTCACAAGAAATCCAACAATCTCTTGAGTTATAGCCTCAGTTAAAGCATCAAATTTATTCATAATAATGAACATTCCTTTCAAAAATCTTCATGCACAAAACGACTCATGAAAGTAATGGTCATTAACGTGCATCATTTGCGGCTTAGCGCAGGGGGAGCAAATCGCACATTCCCCCGTTAGTTTGAATTTTTTCAAACTAACCCCTACTCCACTTTCGATAATAATGCAGTTGCTTGACTGGTGTGAAAGGAATATTGGTTGTTTAAGTTCTTATACTCCATACCGCGGACTAAAGTAGTTAAATCTACTTGATTATTAGCGAAAGACCTAAACAACAGAGCTATATCATCGTTAGCAACCGGACCAATTACAATGTCGTACTTGTTGTTGTGGTTGCTGTTAGGGTCTGAGTGGTTATGAAAATTGCGATTGCGGTTGTTTAGTACAAACAACGCCCATTCAGAACTTGGCTCAGGGAACACTTTTACGGAAAGCGATAAATCAGACAAAATATCTTCATCGAAACTATACGTGGTCACATATGGAGAACCACCGAAAATTCTGGCTGTCCGTTTTGCCATCAGTTCAGCTTGAAGCTTAATTGTAGTTAAATAAAAGCCTCTGCCAAAATCCTTATATGGTTTACAGAGCTGTAGGTCAATAGAGATAATTTCCTGATTTGAGCCATGATACAGCAGCATCAAAGATTACCTCCGTTGTTTCTGCAAATTATGCTGAGGTCGTCAACAGTATCGTCAATTGATAGCAAGTGTTCTGCCTCGTAGTGTTCTGTTAAGAATCCGATACCACCATTAGCTTGCAAGTATTGAAAAGCCGCTTTTGGGGTGAGTTTCCAATTTCGAGCAAACTCATTGATACAGACAACAACCCAGTTAATTATGTTAGCGCTTTTATGCTTCAATCGACTCAACTCCCTTTTGCAGATACACTCGCTTACTACCTGATTGAATTAATCACACTATAATTATATACTTGATTCTGTCGCATTTCAATAAAATTCTCAATAAGCCTGCAATATGGAGTGATGGCGCAATTTCCGTGTGCTGAAACTCACCAAACACCCGGCAAAAACACCAAAACCCCGCAGCCTATCAAAGCGCGGGGTTTTTATGCTGGTGCGCGGGAGCCGGTTTAAGCGGCCGCGTGCGTATTGCACACCGGAATCTGAAACTAAGTCTATCGCTTTTTATCTCAAATTACCACTCGCCGACAAAAGAATCAACGTTACCGCTGTTGACTTCAACTTGAACAAGTTCTGTGACGGGGCCTACAGCTCTGCCCGCAAAATAGTTATGGATCGTCTCAATAGTCAAAAAACCTTCCTCTTCAGCAGACATAAAAGTAGTGGCATCAATAGTACCGTCCTTGAGAGCCTGTAACCCATCAATGCTACCGCCCAGACCGACTACAAACACACTGTCTTTCAAGTCAGCATCTTCGAGCGCTCTGCCGGCACCAATGGCAGAGTTATCATCCTGAGCAAAAACAAGGTCAAACTCCAAGCCACTCTGAATCAGATCCTCAATAATTCTCATACCCTCTCCCATTTCCCAGTTCGTCGTCTGGGTGAAAACAACTTCGATGCCGGGCGAATTCGAGATAGCACTTAAGAAACCCTCACGGCGATAACGCTGAGGAAAAGTACCCGGGCGCCCCTCAAGAAGCACAACACGACCACCGTCGGGATTAAGCATATCAATAGCAATTAGACCGCAAAGCGCACCGGTGTTAACCTCACTCTGACCCACATACGAAACCAAACCCTTAAACGCGCCTGACGGGTCTTCACCAATGGCATTTGTAAAAGCGATGATTGGCACTCCGGCATCATTTGCCATCTCAATGCCGGAAATAATAGCATCAGCATCAAC
>WQTE01000120.1 GCA_009786445.1 Oscillospiraceae bacterium
AATGCAATCCACAACATTCTCTATCAAATCATAAAGTCCGCAATTTGTTGCGTAGCAACATTTGCGGACTCCTTTTTTTAGCTGTGACTGTCAAACTCAGGTGGTCTGCTCGGTTAAAGAGGTTTACAATCCGCTCATCACTTGTTTTTGGGAGCGTAGAAGTTCCCCCGCAGTGGTCGCAGACACCGTATGTTGCATCCATCTCCGCACGGACATCACCGCCGCACATTTTGCATTTGAATATGAACAATGTGAATGCCCTCCTTAAGACAAAGCTACAGGATTATCAAAATTAAAAATCTGCTTTATGATAAATTAGCCTTTTTATTGTATACAATTTAGTCATAATTTGCAAGTGATTTTGATTAAAATTATCTTGTCTCTCGATTTGCTCTGGTTGACTTTTTGTTGTCATTGTGGTACAAATTTATTCACGGATTGCCATGTTGCAAAAAAACATCCTGTTGAATAACCCGTACGCATCGTACGCATCGTACGCAATCCATAAATCATTTATCATGCAAAATATCCCCATCGCTGACTATTACAAATTCAAAGTAGAGGGAAGTCTATGAAAATCAACGAAGAAGCACGTGAGGAATTTAGATATGTTCTTGAGGAGTATATACTGCGATTGCTTCCTGTGAAAGGGAGTCTAGTTTTCAAAGAACCAAGTTCCAGTGTAAAAAGTGAAAAACATATTAAGTACTATAAGAGTAACAATAGGATTCATTTTTACCCCTCGCTTACAAACTCACCATTTTATTTCAGGATTTCATCAGAAACAGCGCCAAATACATCTGCAGTGCCAAATACATCTGCTGCTGAAGATATATTGCGTGAAATTCTGCGTGCGAGCCAGTATTCTTACAACTCGTGCGGAGTTTATGAATCAAACTACTATGAAGTCAAAATAAATGGAATGCCTGTGTATAAGAAACAAAGGTTTGATCTTGCTTTTGAAGTCGGTCTTAGCCATTGGCTTGGCGGAACATCAGTCTATCGTCTATTGGAAAAAATGCATAAGTGGTCTCAGAAAACGTACGAGGGCAAAAAAATGCCATTTAGCTTTATTATTGATGCCAAAGACAAAACAAAAGGAAACAGTGATTATATACAGTTTCTTGATAGCCCACACAGTGCTGTTTTTACCGATGGTATGACTTCAGGAATAGCTTTGGACAATTCGGGACTTATTGTTAAATACTTCTCTGCATCAGAGGATCAATTGCAGCATAATGACAATCATCTGACACTGGCTCCTTACAGGTTTATAGACTTTGCAAACATGTGCTATACAGACAGCAATGGCTCTGTTTGGATCGGAGTTATTGCACAATCGAATGGTGATATCTTGGTTTTTAAGAGGAGACAGATTGTCTTCGCAAAGAGAAGCGGAACATGGTTTTATGTTGATTTTTTTAGAGTTTTTTCTGCTATCTCTATGTTTCTGAGCAATCCAGATACAGAAGAAAATAAAAAACTCGCAAAGTTAATCTACTTATCTATTTTGGATGTATCATTTTCTAGAGTCGGTGGTTGCATCGCCATTATTGATGATGAACATCTAAGGACTGTGCAGGACAACTTCATAGTGAACGATGATTTAGACCGCCATGACGAAAGAGACAACAAAAAGAAAATACTAACCCGTTTAATAACTGCCTGCGGTGATAACACTAATCGTTCTTTTTTTAATATCTCTCAAAACTTGCGACAAGATTTGCTCAGCCTCGATGGTGCCACACTTATTGACAGGACTGGAAAGATTCTCGGAGTCGGTGCAATAGTGAGGATTGATGGCGGAAGTGATGAAGGGGGCGGCTAGCAGCAACAAAGCAATTAGCGAAATTTGGTCTTGCTATAAAAATATCCACAGATGGGCAAGTTCGCGGTTTCGTAGCATCTAAAAATCCTTCCGATGATGCTCAGGAGGTATTTTCTCTTTTCTGTAGCTATGAAGAATAAGTGCATGATTCTTATGGTTGACTACCAACTGCATAGATATCATCAGAATATATACTTCAAATTGGAATGGGTATAGGATTTTCATTGTTGACGCAGCAAATTTTATGCACATTGCATTAAATTTAGAATGTTTTGGTGTAAATTTTTGGAGAAATTTTTATTAAAAGTATTGACGTAATCTATGATTCGTGTTAGAATGGCATATATTTTGGTAGGGATTGAATCTCGTGCCGTGTCGTTCTTAGTTAGGATCAAACTCTCAGGACGACTTATGCCTAACAGGAATCGGTGTTGAACGCTAGGTTCCTGTTTTGCGTGAATTACGACTTCATAATTTAGACAAAGAATCGCCTGATACACTGCAAATGTCGTTTTTCCAGAGCAGCGTTACCGAAAAAGCTGTTCGAGTACGCAGTTGCTATATTTAATATCCTCCGCCAAGCTCAGGTCAACAAAATGCTTGGGGGGTTTTCAGTGGGTTCAAATTATCCTCTGCCATGCACCCATATCTGTTGATTAAAATCTGTCTGTTTTCGGGAGTTTTACTCAAACCTCATACATTACCAGCCTCATATTTCTACTTCGTGCAATTTTTTCATGCTTCGCTCCTGTATTGCATTGCACATAAGTAGCACTGCATTACGCCTTAACTTTTCAACCACCTTGATGTCGTCCTTAGTGTCATAGTACCGTTCACTAAGGTCAATTCTCTCAGCAGTGAGTTTCTTCTTTTCAGCTTCCCACTTTCTGACAGGAATATTAGTCCTGCCGTTCATGACTTTTTTGAAATAGTCAGCAGCACTTTTGTAAGCTCCGATTTCTATTTTATGCTTTGCATAGTAATCATCACGCTTTTTACCTTTAAGGTTATTGAATTTCAACGCAACAGATTTATGAGATTTCAAAATGTCCCACTGCGCTATATGGTTCTCCAGTGTATCTAAGCCTACCATCATTTGGGAGTTCCATTCGCTGTTGCGTGGTATACAAATGATGTTCAGCTTTGCGCTGACGGACGATAAGAAGCCCCTGCGCTGTTGTAAGCATTGTCAGAAAGTTTTTATAGTTGTGAGTCCAAACGCTGTTTTTTGCTCCAGCCGTTGCAAAAATCAGTGTAATGTTTAAAAGGGCAGGGAAGAGCAAGAAAGGTAGCAACCAAGGGTGATTATATGTTTTAATCCGCACTTAAATGCTTTTTTATGGCAGAGTGCAAGATACAGTAGTATTTGCTACGATTTTGTGCTATTCTAATGACTGAATTGATGTCTTAAAATAGCTGGTTTGGAGATGCCAGAAAATGGCAATATTAGGAGAGCCACCGCCATTTTGTAACAAGTTATAAGTTTAAAGGATTGAAAATATGATGCTTGAATCACAATTTATAGAATTTATAAGTCAATCAAGCTTAAGTGTTTGTTTAAATTCGATTAAAAAGAGAATAAACAAAGGCAAATTGCGCAAGAAAATCCAAAGATTTACTAAAATGGAATTTACAGATAAGTTTTTCTATTTAGATTTATCGTCCGAAATTGATTTTGGTGGATTATCTGACTATCTTAATAATTCACTGCTGCATGAACTTGAGAACTATATAACTGCTCCAAACGAAAATAACAAGAAATCAATTATCTCGAAAGCTTGCAATTCAGCAAAAGCCGATAGTCCGAACAAGCAGGCCATCGTCGTGTCTTTTATAGAAAGTGTCACCACCATTATAAAGCAGGACTTCATCAGTAATGTTGATAAAAGTTTCAGGATTTTTGCGAACAATTTAAAGAACAATTTGTTCGATGAAATTAAAAGTGAGATTTTAGAAAACACCGATAGAATCATGGGAGGAATTTCTACCCTCAATGCTAACGATGATATAATTATTTCCAATCAAGCTGTTGAAATTAGCCAGCTAAATAAATTATGTGATGATGTTGGTTTTATTAAATCAGAAATTGAGCAACAGAGTGTTGAAAGAAATGCTGCTACTAATGTAAGTATATCTAATCCTCTTAATTTGTTACGCGATTTTGGAGTGTCTGTCAGCAGCGAAGATTCCGTTAATTCAACAATAAAGTATTCCTCAAATAGCGAGATTATTAACATTAGGTTTTGCGTTAAAAGAAAAGGAAGAATAGCTGAGTTTGCTTCTACCGATGAATATTTGGCTAATTTGAGTTATACGATGATTGAAGATACTGTTGATGTTATAAGTAGTGTTATAATTCAAAACGGAAAGAAAACAGAACACAATTATGACGATAATTACATGGGTGCTGTTTGCTATTTGCCGTGGTTATCTTTTACCGAAATGGAAATTCATTCCTCTGGATTAAACAGATTTACCGATTTGCAATGTATTTCAAGCAAACTCACAATAGTGCCGAAACAAATTCAGATAACATACAATATTGAAAACGGTAGCCGTGAAATGATGTGGCAAGGTATAAAATATAAGTTACATCGTTCTATTGAAAATAATAATCGTTGTTGTTACTATGAAAATGAAGCAGGATACAGCAGAATTAAAATTAACATTATGTTTGCTTTTGAGACTATATCCCAAGAAGAAGAAAGAATAGTCGTGAATCCGCGCCCAGATATTACGCTTTCAATTGCTCCACTAGATAATTATAATGCTCGGTCACTGTTGGAGTATTATCAAGCCCTTAAAAAACTAAAATCATCCGATATGCTAAAATTTGTTGATATTGAGACGACGGAGGTAGATTTTTCGTGCACGATTGATGCAAGTGATTTTGACGAGCACGAGATAATATCAACCATTGATATATATAATAAAATCATTGATATTGAAGATTATTTCAAGATTGAATTTAAGTTGGAATTTCCCATTAACGCTGACTTGTGTAATCATATAAATATGATTCACGGTCTAATAAAAAACAAAAAATTCATCACAAATCATTCCAGAATATCACTTATAACCCATTTAGAGCCACATAATATGAATATTGGCAGTTCTTATGGATGGGTAGCACAAGCAATCATTAACAAACAACTTTTCGATAAAGAACTGCCGCTAGAAAATGTTGTTATGGTCTGCCCAAATACAAAATATATAAATCAAGACGGTGATTCTGCAGTTTTAGAAATAATTGATAAAACAATTTATTTTTGGGATACAAATGATAAGATTTATAGCAACCTAAATATAGGATTCAACAAGGTGCTGGAAACTGTAGGTTATGATTGTAATACTATAAATAATAATGAGCAGCAATGCCCATAACCGAACACTGCTGCCCTTGAGATATTCAGTTATCACCGCCCGACTGCAACCGCCTGAACTTACCGCGGACAGGACGGTTGCATATGTTGTAGTAGGCATTAAAAATACTCCGACTAACGGAGCATTAGAAAACACCCTTTACATCATATACCTTTGTGTATGTGGTTAGTTCACATATACAGGGCGGGAAGAGTGACCGCTCTTCTCGCCTGCCGCCGAAAAATCGGCGAAGCATTTTCGCTTCTGGGCGGTATCATACAGTATTTTGCGTGGAATTGCAAGAATTTTTTCACGATATACAAGTTATTTTGATAGTTTTGATAGTTTTGTCAGTTTACTAAACGATATGAGAAAAAGTAAAGTTTCCAAAGTATCAAGCGGGAAAGATGTTGAAACATCACTGTAGACAAAACAAAATTATTAGTCTAACTCTTAATTTTATGCTCTCTTCTGAAAAAACATTAACGGAAACGTGTGCTTTTAACAACTCTCCAAATTCATCGACATTTCCATAAACTCTGTTTTCGTCTTTGACGAACATCTAGCTATCACATTTAACTACAAAAACGACACCAAGACCGTGTTGCTGCAAGAGATTGAAGCGACAGGTCTTGGTTCGGATAATATGTCCTTGGTACCGGTGGTCGGACTGCATTTTAGTGTTTTCTGCTGTCCTATGGCTGTTTAGCAACCTGTCATTACTCTTTGATTTGCAATGATTTCGTTTGCTTTCCATCTATATGCCTTTTTCGTCTGTAAACACTATGTTTAACTAAAACGTGTAAGTATCGTGTATGGATTTAAGCAATTCTGTCGAGAATTTCTACAGCTTTTTCTTCCTCGCGCGGATATAGATGTGAATATGTATTCCATGTCATTTCGACTTTGGAGTGCCCCAGCCTACGAGCAATTTCTTGAATGTTGATTCCCTCATTGGCGAGGAGCGATACATGAGCGTGACGAAAGTCATGAATCCGTATTTTGTTTAGCCCTGATAGTTTTGCATAGCGCATATTTCTGTTTTGTATTGTTGTATCTCTCAAGCAACGTTCACCGCCGCAAACTCGGTAATCTTCCGAAAAATGCTCCAATTGTTCTTGTCGCTCCCGATGCTCGTTAAGAATACGAATCAGTGGCTTCGGCATTTGCAGTGTTCGTATGGAGGATTTGCTTTTTGGTGGCGTTTCCCTGTCATCTCCGCTGAGTTTTTGGGTTAAACTTCGTTTTACCGATAAATACGCACCATCAATATCAGTCCATTTAAGAGCATGAATTTCTCCTTTTCGCAAACCTGTGAAAAATGCAATATTGAAGAAAACATAGTAGTCCCATTCTGATAAACTATTATCTTTCGCCTGCCGCTCCTCCGCACACTGCTTTGCAATTCCGATATACTCTCTAAATTGCTCTGCCGTGTAAATGCTCATTTCTGTTTTTTTATCCAAAGCATCTTTAAAATTCCCGATTTTTAATAGTGGGTTATTGCCTATATATTCCATTGAAACGGCAAAATTTAAGAGTGCTCTGAATATTCCATATGCGTGCTGCCGTGTCTTTAGCGATAAATTCTTATCCTCAACAGATGATTTCCATTTTTGGAGCAGTTGCGCATTAAGCTTGTCGAGCCGAACGCTTCCCATTGTGGGTTGAACATATAATTCAAACTCTTGTTTGTTTTTGTAAAGAGAAGTTTCCCGAATTTCGTATTTCTTAGCCACGGTATATTTTTCATAAAGTTGCTGTACTGTCATCTTCTTTACTGAATTTTCACCGTTTAACTTCACATCACAGAGTAACTTTCGCTCCAGCTCTTTCGCACTTTCAAATCCATATGCTGTACGCGTTAATTGCTTTGCCTTTCCATCATCGGATATATAATTTATACGCACATTGTATTTCTGCAAGCCGTCTTTTTTGCCTTTTGCTTTGTATATTGGCATTGTCAAACTCCTTTCAATCGACGGCTTGACTTGCATAATTATTATACCAAAAATCGTTCAATTATGCAAGTCAAAACCTCAACAAATTACTGCAAATTCAAGTCTTTCAGCTTTTTTCTGCGTTTTTCTAAATCAGCAACATCAAGACCCCAGACTGCGAAAGCGACAGATGTATTTACTTTGTTCAG
>WQTE01000121.1 GCA_009786445.1 Oscillospiraceae bacterium
GCCGGCAACTTCGCAACAGACGTTGAGCTTGGCTCAATGGAGTTTGCAACACTCGTTCTCGGCGCACCTCTGGTCGTCGTAGTAGGACATGCAGGTTGCGGTGCTGTTGACAATGCACTAAAAAACACTCCCGGACTTCCTCCTGCACTCGCAGGCGTGCTTGACAACATCAAACCCGGAATCGCTGGCTCAGCAGACCTTAGAACAGCCACAGATGCTAACGCAAAAAAAGTTGTCGAAACAGTTAAAGCAAACAAAGCGATTAAAGATCAAGGCATAAAAGTTGTCGCAGCATACTATGACTTTGAGACAGGCGTGGTTTCTTTCTTAGACTAATTGTCTCGCAAATAACACAAAATCGGACAGGAAAAGCCATCGCCGTATGGCTTTCCCTTGTCCGTATGCAGTTAAAAGTCAGATCCGTAGCATGGTGCAAAAAAAGTCTACGCAAACGGCATATTATCTGTTATAATTGTAATTAACTCATGTAACGATTTGGAGAGGCAGTTTAGCTGATGAATCATCTTAAAATTGAAGTCATCAACTGCGAGAAACGATTAAGAGACGTTGATCTGGATGCTCTGGTAAGCACGGTCAATGTTGAGCATAAGCCTAAATATTTGCAAACCCTAATGAACAATCTGGACAACAACTTCAAGGGTTATTTCGTTGTGGCAACGCTGCTGGATGAGGTTGTTGCATGGACATATATTTTTATAGACAACCGCTTTGCATTTCATGGTGTATTTTGCGGGATGCTTGATAAGTTATACAGACTGTTACCAATAAAGGTCAACACAGCATTTATTTCCTCGCCCATAGCTGAGTATAACGTAATTCACATCAAGGAATCCTACAAAAACAATGAAAACGTAATTATAGATAAAATGATGGACGAGCTACTCAAATTCCTTAAAGGTGAGCGTGTAAAACTGGTCATCATGCGTGACCATGTCGCTCCGTATAGCTCAGATTATTTGCATGAAAAATTCATTCATGTTCATTTTATGCCGGGAACATTTGTGGATTTTGAAGGGCTGCATGATTGTGGCGAGGGTTGCCTGTGCTTTGAGGATTATCTGACAGGCTTGCAGAAGAAGCGGCGGGCGAATATCAGAAACAAAATGAATCGGCGAAAAGAAGAACTGAAAATTGAAACTGTGCCGGCGGCAAGCCTGACTACAGAGGAAAAGGAGAGATGCCATGCGCTTTACGTCCAGACGAGGGAAAAGCAAAAACTTAAACACGAGCGTTTAGCACCCGGTTATTTTCACGATTGTGCGAACGAACTCGGCGACACTTGCAAAATGCTGATTGCAAAAGTAGAGGAGACCATTATCGGTTTCGCACTGCTTTTTGAAAACGAAGATGATGTTGTAAATGTGAGAATGGGGATGGACTATAAGTACAATAAGGAGTATGATTTGTATTATCACCTCCTTTACGAAAACATCATATACTGCCTGCAAGGAAAGAAAAAGCGGCTGTACACATCACAAACCTGTTATAGATCAAAACTGGAAGTTGGAGCGAAACTTTTGCCGTTACACACCTATTTCAGATTCACAAACCCTATCATACAAAAGGTGCTCGGCAAAATCATTGTCCGCAACTGCCACTGCTATACAGAATTGCTCAAAGCCGACAGACCCTCGGAAGTTTTGGCAAAGTACAAATTGTCGCCATATTGAGCTGTTACCATACATATTAAATTAGAAAGAGTGTGAATAAATGAAATCAATTAAAACATGGATAATACTGGGAGTTTTTGTGCTGCTCGTGATAATTTTAGCGGCAGCATCTATAAGGATTGTACCACCGGGACATACCGGAGTTAGAGTGCTGGCGGGTCAAGTCAGGGGACAAACTACCGAGGGGCTGCGTTTTGTCGTCCCATTTGTAGAGCAAATGCAAATGATGAATAACAGAACCGTTGCAATGGAGATGAGCACTGAGGCCGTAACCCGTGACTTGCAAGCAGTTCGCATGAATTACATTGTCAACTATCAACTAAACACCGATGCTTCCGCAAACGTATTTCGGACTATCGGAAGCGCTTATGAATCTATCGTCTTAAGACCGATTGTTGAAGAAACGCTCAAGGACATAACCGCACGATATGCAATAGAAGAATTAATAACCGAGAGGGCGAGGGTGTCTGCGGATATAACATCTGCACTCCAGGTGGCTTTTACCACACGCGGTTTTACACTGGAAAGATTTAACATTGTAGATTTTCACTTTTCACCTGAATTTTCAGTTGCAATTGAACAAGTGCGTATTGCTGAGCAAAATGCACTCAGAGCCGAACAGGATTTGGCGCGTGTAGAATTTGAAGCCGAAGCCGACCGCGAAAGAGCAAGAGCGCAAGCAGATGTCCTCAGACTGCAAGCGCAAGAACTCACAGACACAAACCTGGCTGCCATGTGGCTTGAAACATGGAATGGAGTTTTACCCGTGTTTGTGGCAGGTGACAGCCAAGGCATTATGATTAACTTTGAAGATATACAAGGCATGGGACAGCAGCCGACTGTAGAGGTAGGCATACCGGCACAAACAGAGCAAGAAAGGCAACAGCAGATTTTGTTGCAAAACCAACTGGAAAATTTGCTTAATTTGTTGATGGCTAACAATATAGTTGTGAGCTTTGACGATGCCGGAAATGTATCCCTTGAAATCCCTGAAGACTAGAACCGGAGGCACATGACGACACACCTAAATTATACTTTTCTTTGGGTCTGTTGCAAAATAAGCGGGCGGTCAATGACCGCCCCTACATAGTTATCGGTCGTAGCAACCGATTGACGACCGATTGAAACAGAAGCATCTAAAAACCTGTCACCCTTCCGCGTTAATAACTGCTTTTGCAAACTCCAAGAACGTGTATGGGCTTTTCGCATAATAATTTCATCAATTGATAGAAACCCTAAAATTGTGAATATCATAACCAATCATAAACTCATCAATGCAAGCAGAGTATATTTTTGAAAACCCGCTTGTCATTTGTAGTTCGGGATAAAAATATTCTTGTGACGGTAAATCCATCCGCATACGTTCCTGCAAGGCACTAAGGTACGCACATAAATTTGGATTCAGCTTGGCAACCCGATTTTTGTTACCTTTGTTTTTACGCCACCCCATTTCAGTATCATATAACAAGCATTTTCACAAGACTTCTCATCGGATTCAATTATGGTATTCAATAAAATATCCGATAATTCCTCAATTGTATGCTTCCAATCCCAATCGTATTTTTCATAAGCGGAAAACAAATTATCAAACTTATACACTTTTTTATTTTTCTTATGGTTATATGTATGTATAAACGACTGCGGCGTACTAAGAATAGGTTCTACCCATAAGATAAATTCTTTTACCGCCTGAGAGGAGATATAATCATCTTTATGCACTATGCACCTCCGGAAAACACGGCTTTAATCTCTCGCAGCATTTTTTCAAAGTTAGCGTAACCTACCGATAACTTCTTTTTGTCATGATGGTTTTCACCTTTCAGTTAGCCATTGGCGGAGGCAAATGGGAATCGAAATGGCGGTTTTGCCTTTTGTAGCTTTTTGTGATTGGAGGTAATCGTTGGTATTGCTAGATTTTTGAGAATCTACGTTTTGTAGTGCTTGGTGTTTATTTGCGGGTTTTGGCTATAGTAAGCCCCAAATAAGCCCCAATTTCCGTTTTACACCCAATCGGCTATCTCACAGCCGATTGCCAGCCGATTGATGGCTGATTGAAACAGGTTGCTTGAACAGATATGTAAATGCGTTTACGTTACTGGTTTTGCCTTTAAGTTTCAACTTAGCGAATCCTTCTCTTATAGATTCATGAAATCTTTGGGAGAAAGCGATTTTACTTTCGAAGAAACAAAACCTTTTGGGTCACGAGTGATGATATAGTCTGCATTGACTTCATAGGCACATTCTATCTGTAATCCATCCTCTAAGTCATCCCAAGCTTCATTAACTAATGCTTCAACAACTTTACGTTTGTCAATGCCAATAATATTAAACTTTTCACACAGCATCAGTCCAATTTCTTTTCGCTCTGAAACGCTAAAATCTTTCCGTATAATATACAGAATATTTGGAATACTATGACAAACTAAATATCCGGTCATTTTACCGCATAAACAAAGCTCCATAACTTCTTTAGATTCTTTGACAAATGGCTGGCGGCTCATTAACCAATCAAGAACAACATTTGTGTCAATTAAAAGAGCCATACTTTTCATTGAAATATTCATCCTTTTCTTTTTCGTAGTCAAAATCCCTATCAATACTGCCTGCGTATTTGTTCAAAATCCGCATGGCTTCTTCTGTAGACATCTCTTGGCGAGCAGGGTGCTCTTGTTCAATCGAGAAAACGACGACAATATCCGCAGTAGTTAGTGGCGGCTTTTCAAGCCATTCTATTTTTCCATTATCATATTTTGCTTTAACTGATGTTAGCATATAAAATTCTCCTTTTATTTCTGTGTTGCATTATTATTGCAGCAACTTATATTTCTCAAAATCCTCGTTAATGTACTCACCGCAGAGGTCTGGAAGCTTATCAATATTGAAACTTTGACCGTTGCTTTTTTCAATACATCAATCTCGCTGATTATTAAATGTAAATAGAATTATATACTGAATGAGCTCATAAAACAATAGTTTATTGTAAGCTAAACCTTTGCCTTTTGCATTTTCTATTGCCGTTCGCAAGAGCTTCCCTCATCAAGTGCGCCGCGGGCGTTGAAGTGACCCCAAAAAATTGTATAATTTTCTCCGGCTGTTCGGCACTCTGTGTCGAATAGCCTTAATTACGTCTTTATCTACGAACTGACTTCAATTGATAAAACGTATATCGGTAATTTCCAATTTTTTCAATAGTTTTATCGGAAGTCATTTGTTGCATTATGGTTCGCGCCCATTTGTCAGTAACCCCTAAATGATTCGCTATTTCGGAAGTTGTCGCCTTTTCATGCATTTTGAGAAAGTCGATAATTGCAACTTTCCTCTCGCTTAATGTAAACTGAGTTCCGATTGGGTTCCGATTGGATTCCGATTGAGTTCCGATTGGGTTCCGATTGAGTTCCGATTGAGTTCCGATTCACCACTATTATTTTCAGGGTCAGAGGTAATAGATATACCCCCATGCAACAACTCCAAATACTTCTTACTAGGCTTGCACAAAACCATGACACCCGATGCCGAAATTTTGAACTTCGGCAGGGGAGTGTCAACCTTTTCACACTCAGCATGAATCTTTTCAAAACTTCTTCCCCACGCCTCAATCATGCCACTCTTGAAAAACACGCCCGCAAGTTTTGGATTCGGCGGATTAGAGGAATGTTTTTCAAAAAGCAGTTCGGTTGATGAAAGTTCATCGGGCATTGTTCCGTCATTCCAGATGTATATTTTATCCTCATAAACACTGATTTGTATAGGATTACAACTACTCGGTAACATCACGTCATTCTGCGCGTAGTCGCAGAATCCAGTATATCAGTACTTAAGTCAAGCCAACTGGGATTCGTTTTTTCTATGAGGTTTATTTTCCACTGTCTGCCACGATTCTTAATTTTCTTTTCCAGTTCGATTGCCGCTTTAATATCATTGCCAATTGTATACCATACAAGACGGTAAACGTCATACTTTTCCGTGAATCCTTTATGCGCTTTAGCCTTATGCTCAAATATGCGTTTTTCCAAATTACTTGTTATGCCTGTGTACAATGTTCCGTTGCGTTTACTTGCCAATATGTATACAAATGCTGTTTTAGTCATAGGGTTTCCTCACCGGATTCTGCGGCAACGCGCAGAGTGACAAGGGTACTGAACAGTCACAAATTCGGATAATTTCCAAATACTCCAACTCACCATCATATAGCAAGTTCACATCCGCAACAATGCCCATTGTATGAGTGATTTTATCAGGAATGGATTTTAACAGCTTTGTTGAATCGCTAATGCCTTTAACTGCACCGGTGTCATCTTTGCCAATAAAAAGCGTGCCACCATACGCATTTGCATAGCCGCAAATCCATTTAAGATAATCGTCATGCCACGACTCTTTCCATTCTATGTTTTGATTTTCTTTTTTTTGGTTCATGAAGTTTTGTCTCCTGTTGAGTTAGGTTAGCTCACATATCCAACAACCTCTAGTTCTGCCGATGGCAAAATCTTTAATCGCTCGCAGTCAATCTTGCAACTTTGCTTTAATATAAAGCAAATCCTCTTTTAGTTCTATATATTTTGCAAAAAACGATTTGCTCAATGTGAACGAAACGAACCCTATAAGAAACAAGGCTATAACTAAGGTTATGATAATCGTAAAAAAGTCAATGATTTGACTTTCTTCCAAATTATTTGCTAAAATACCTGCCATTAAAATAAATGCAGGCAAAATAACTACTGATGAGAATTTCTTAAACCAATCGAAGATTTCAGCGAGGTTATTTTCCTTTATCGCCTTCTCACACTGATAAATCAACCAATCGACACCGTTATTGGTGTGCAACTCATTGGCATCTAAGTATTCCACAAATAAATCAATTTTCGCATCGTAATTATCCTTAGCTTTGTCTCTCCGCTTTTTATCTTGTCTTGTTGTATAAACAATAATAATCGGCATTATAGTAAAAATCGAAGAAAGACCGATTATCATAAGTGTAGGTGCAATTGTTACCACAGAAATTAAAAGAATAACGGCTGAAGCGGCATATAGTAATAAAAGCACCTTTTCAACCCAAGCTAGGCTTTTAATAGAAAAATTTATTAAATAGGCTACTTTACGTATTTCTATATATTTATCTAATACATCCTTGAATAACAGCATAGTATTTGCTTCCTCTCATACAAGTTTGAGTCCATTGTAATGCGTGTTTGGAAAACTTAAAATAGATTATGCCTTCTTTTATAAGAATTCTCACAATTCTGCTCTCAAAATTATCGACTCCCTTCACTAACGAGCTATAGTTGAAGAATTTTTATCATAAACATTTCTTGCGGTTGCTCGAAAGGTGTTCCATCCAAAAAGATTCCACCTCTTTCGATATAACCAAGTCGCCTATAAAAATGTTGTGCTTCTTCATTTACCTGTGTTGAGGTCATAACCATTTTATATCCAAGTTTAAGCATCTCGCTTTCCCAAGAGAGCATTGCCTGTCTGCCATATCCTTTGCCCTGATATGAGTCATCAATAAAAAGAAGCGCGAGAAAGGGTGTATTATCCCACATTAAGTTGTATCGCATTATCCCCACAGGCTCGTTGTCGTCGCATATGACATAACCGCGTTTGTCTCTGACTTTCAATG
>WQTE01000122.1 GCA_009786445.1 Oscillospiraceae bacterium
TTTTTTTGCAGCAAAGTGTATAATCTCATGAGTGTCTTGATGTGCGCCCGTAGCTCAGCAGGATAGAGCAACGGCCTTCTAAGCCGTGGGTCAGGGGTTCGAATCCCTTCGGGCGTGCCAAAGGGGAGCTGTACGAACGACAGCCCCTTTTTGTGTTGCAGTGGCTTGACTCTGGGCGTTCGTATAATTTAGCTTATTTATGTATTCGTAAGGTATTTTTACCCTGTTTGGTTTTTCATTGTAGTTGAATTCAAGCTTGAAATGGTCTTCATATACATAAGTTGCTATGATCAAGTTGTCTATTAGTTTCGCTTGGTACTCCTTGTCGTCAACATTTCCGCGCCGAAACAACGAAAACCATAATATGGTATCCTCGCGCTTTGCGTTTAACATATGAGCGTTTTCGAGAAGTAATAGATTTTGTATTCGCTTTTGCTCTGCTTCCAGTTCAAGAAGTTTGGATTTTGTGGTTTCTGTAAGTATCCCTTGCGTAATGGCGTTTGTGATATTGTTAAGCATTTTTTTGTTTTCCGCATACTGTTCTTCAAGTATTGTAATTTCGCTGCGCTCTTTATAGTGCTTTACGTAGTCAAAAACGCTATCTGTTATTTTTTCTATGATATCATCACTCATTATCATATTTTGTATGGCTGTGGATACTTCTTTTTCAATCCACTCTCTTCGTACATAATCTTTGTTGCACTGCTTTTTTATGCGCTGGCGACAGTTATAATAGAAATGTTGTTTGCCTGTGCTGCTTGTACCGCCGTAGCCTACCATCAGATCGCCGCAGTCGCCACAATAAATTTTGCCGGTTAGCGCATAATCGCCGTTAGCACGGTGCCTTTTTTTTGTTCTTTGTACTCCGATTTTTTCTTGCACGTCTAAAAACAGCTCCTTATCTACAATTTGAGGGATTCCGCCTTCTATTCGAATATCGTCGTATATGTAAACTCCCGTATACCTTTCATTGGCGAGTAGCCGGAAACTGCTTCTACTCCAATCTGAGCCTGTCTTTGTTTTCAGTCCTCGTGCATTCAGGTCGCGAGCTATATCTGCAAAAGATTCACCTCTTGCGACACGAAGAAATATCTCTTTTACGATTAGATTTTTAGGCACATCAAGCTCATATTTCTTGTTTTTGCTTATTTTATAACCAAAGGGGAGAGAACCGTTCGCGACCATGGCTCTCTCTGCGTTATGCATCATACCTCTCCTCACGTCCTCAGCCATTCCTTCAGAATAGAATTGATTTACATTCATCATTGAGCGGAGCGCAAATCGTCCGGCAGCGTTGTCTTGATAATCTTCTTCGGTGTACATCACTCGTATGTCAAGCTTCATCAATTTATCCATATTGCTAAGTGCTTGCTGCATATTTCTTCCCATGCGGTTTGACTTCCACGCAATGAGTACATCAAATTCCTGCCTTTCGGCAGCACGCATCATACGCTGGAACCCCGGTCGCTTGTCAGTCTTTCCGCTGATAGCTTTGTCTGATACAATCTCAACAACTTGTAAGCCATTTCTTTCGGCAAATTCGCGACACTTCTGTATTTGCTGCTCTATGCTTGCCTCATTTTGGCCTCGGTCACTATATCGCGCATATACCCAAGTAATATTTGATTTTGTGCCTTTTTTCTTTTTAGGCATGATGGCATCACCACCTCTTAATAATAAGTCTATTTTTTCTTCGCTAAATATCGCTATTGTTGTCTTCACCGCGAGAACTTATCTTTCTTCGCGGTTTGTGCTGCGCTTTGACCTTTCGTTGCTTTTTTTGCCTTCAGCGGCCATTTTATCATTTATCCGCCCCAGGTATTCTGCTTTGGAACTTGCTTGTTTGGTTTGATAATTTGTGCGCATATAATGCCTTTCGAGTATCAAAGCGGCTCTTTCTCGAAAAACTGAGTGGTTTGACTTTTCCAGCGTTTTTAAACACATCGTTTCCATCAAATCATTTTTTGGCACGTTATCCAATAAAAATCTGCCTGCTTTTTCATCGCCCAGAATGCAGTTGAAGTCATATAAGGGAGCCATGCCGCTATATTCACCAGTATTAGCATTTCGAATAAAGCCGTAATTTTGAGTGTGCCTGTCGGTGTTTCCGATTATTATATCAAAGCACATCATTGTGTTGCCGAGTCCATATCCAAACATGTCAATAACTTCTTTTTCATCGGCATATACAGCATTCACATCTATTTTTCCGGAGAAATTGACAGGTTCAAGCATTTTATCTATGTCAGTAAAGTTTTTTATAGCTATGCCTTTTACTTCGTTTCCGTTTATATCACAATCAGTATGGAGTTTTATCTCATTACACGGCACATCAAGCATCTTTGCCAGTTCATAGGCTTCTACTTCTTGCTCACATCCATTTTTAAACAGCCAATCGCTGTTGAGCCAATATTTGTCTATTGCTCCATTTAAGTATAGTGTAGGTAGTGCGCCGCCTTCATATGGTTCGCTCGCATCAGTCCAAAACTTCTTTTTATAGGGCGTAATATCGTCAAACTTTATGTTCTCATTCACTTCTTTTGTCCAGTAGCAATCAGACAGTGACAACATGTGCGTACTTTTTAAGACTTCATCTCGATTCCTGTTAAGCGTGACTCGAAAGAGTATTTGCCTTGCGGTGTAGTTACTAAGTAAAAAGCCTCTTGACTCTTTCCATTTTTCATAGCTCATACCTTTCAGCATGGCTCCAGGTATAATGTTTTCATTTAGAACCATATTGTCGTTTATATCATATACAGGGCTATCTTTGCACATTAGTATCATATCTGCACCTCGCCAATAATAGTTTATCAAACCGCTTTCCGGTATTTGTGTCCTCACCGTGAGGACTTATCTTTCGTCGCGGCTCATGTTGCGTTTTGGCTTTTCGCTGTTGTCTTTCCCATCAGCAACCGCTTTGTCTATAGCTTTTGTATATTCTGCTTTGGTGCCGGGCAAGGGTGATTGCCCGAACTCTTCTTTTTCTGCGACTTTCAGCATTTTTGCATGCACTTCTTTCGCTTCAGATATGTATTTCATCGCCGATGGAATTTCAGAAAAAGATTGCAGAACTTCCTTCGTGCATGTTATTGCTTTTTTTGCATCAGCAGAGGTGGGGTCGCTTTTTGAGTTCTTGTATCTCAGAGATTGACTGTATTCGCTCAGAAGCGCAATGTTCTCAACAGATGAATAGGGCAACTCAGAAACATCTTCAACGTGCTCAAGCAATACATTAAGGCTGTGCCCATGGTCATAGCTTTCTCCGCTATGTCTAAGAAAAGCTTTCATAATCTTTTCCACTGCTTGAGTGCAAAGGTGTACGGATACATTTGGATTTCCAAAACACGTTTTCTCAGCTGCCCAAATATCGCCAAGAGCAATATAATATAACTCCGCATTTTTACTTATCTCAACGTACATATACCAACCGTCCTTTCTCGATAGCGTCCTTTGTGGCGCACTCTCGCTGTATTGCTTCAACAACATCTTCTTCCGCAACATAAGCAGCATCGTATCTGGTTCGCATACCAACTTCTTTTCGCTTGTAGTAAACTTTAGTTGCAAGTTTTGCGCGATCTTCCATAGTCAGGGATTTGCCGCTCAGAAGAACCAAAAGATCTATGTCGCTTTTTTCACATGGCGTACCGTAAGCATATGAGCCAAACAATATTATTTTACTGGGCTCCACTGTTTCCGCTATAAGCTCAACCAGTTTCACTATCTCATTTTTACTGTACATTGCACATTACCTCATCGCCTTAGTTCTTGCAAAGTCCATTTCCATAACGGCAATCCTTTCTTACACATAATGCTCCCACAACTTATCTGCGGTTTCTTCGCTTATTTCCCTGCCCCACAGCGCAGAATTGATTGATCCCTGAACTTCATTGATTAGACAGTCAATATATGAAACGTTATTCGCTTCACCTTCTTCAAGAGCGCGTATATCCTTTTGCAAATACAACGGAAGTGTTCGTACTATTTGCTCAAGTTCGCTTATGTTGCTGATTGGCTCATCTCTTTTATATGTGTTTTGCATGATTTTCTGCCTTTCTCATTGCATATAATCCTCGATATACACTACTCCGCTTTTTTTAACGCCTCTTTGTACGCTTGATACTCATAATCAAGCGTATTTTCTACTGCATCTTGACCGCGTTCATCTAGGCTACGATATTTTAAGATTAGGCTATATTCGCTTTCGGATATGCCGCTAGTTGACTCGCAATTTTCTCCCCACGCTAAATATCCAAGCGTTACGCCAAGTGTCCGAGCAATTTTTGTTAGAGTTACAAGCTTTGCGTTTTCATAGCCCTTAGTGTAAAAAGAATTAATTGTTGAATAAGGCACTTCACTCTTTTGCGAAAGCGTGTGTTTATTCAATCCGCGTTCTTCCATCAATTTATCTAGCCTTGCGAGAAAGTTCATAAGCTCACCTCAAAAACACCGTATCATAATTATTTTGATGTGTCAACAAATATTTGTTGATGTATCGCAAATATTTGTTGACAATTGACGATATATCGCATATACTGCGAGAATATAACGATACATCGTCAATTAGAGGTGAACTTTATGAACATTATATACCCAAATCTTAAGGCTGAAATGGCTCTATTGAATCTTCGGAACAAGGATATTGCAGACTGCATTAAATGCTCACAAGGCACAATAACAAACAAAATGCACGCGTGACCACTTTTCAGAGCTGTATAACATCGAGAATCAGAGCATTATACCCGAAAGCATCAATGCCGGATGGCAGACCAGCGGCTCAATGAGGGTTACAAGGCTTGCTTTTAACCTCTTTACCGACAATACAGTCACGGCAGATTTGGATGACAGGAAAGATTATGACGAGTGCCGTCAATACAGTGTGTCAGATATATTCTGTTGCGAGTATGCGCCGTATTTTGTAGCAGCTATCAGGATTCGATACTCGGAGTTTTTTAGAAACATGGATTAATAAACAGAAAGCGAGAAAAACAATGATTACAGACAAAAAGAAATACGCAACACCTATGAACTATCCTATTGAAAAATCATTCGCACTGCTCATCATATTGACAGAATCCGGTGAAACGTTTATGCGTCCTATCGGCGGATTGTGGGATGGCAGCATAACATAGTGTAAAATGTTTAGGAAATTGAAATGCACAAAAGTTCAAGAAAAGACTGGCACGCAGCTACGGCAGTCAACAAGAGAAGTAGAGATACGGAATTTTCAATTTCTATTGTACATAACCACTGACGGCACCGACACTGGGGTTAGTATTTGCGCAAGATAGCCGTGAAGCCGTAAAAATGGATAGGAGGGTGCAGGTTAAAGTATAAAATATACACATTAAACAAGGAAAAACTTCTGTCATGGCATAGAGCGCCCCTCCCAATCATGGGCAACATATTGAAGTGTATATGAAGTTTTAGCAGGGTCAACAGAGCATAACAGTTGCTTATCGGCCCACCTAGCGTTGTTAATACCTTGGCAAACCGGACAGTGCCTATCTCTGCATGAGTGATACGCAAAAGAACGCTCCCCGCACTCACAAGCATAGACTGCGGCTCCTAGCTCCGGAGTCCTGCAAGAGACGATATGGTTGAGAGTTCTTCGCACCTCAAAACTTGTGTTGTAGGCAGAAAGGTATTTTCCTTTGTTATCTGAAAAGATTTGATGTATAATGCCAGGCAAGGGAATCACTCCCTTCCCCTGTCAAGAGGGCTGATTAGCTTAGCAAAATGAACCTCTGTAAGCTGTGTGTAGATGCTTGTAGATTGGATTGACTTGTGACCTAACAACACTTGTATTGCTCGCAAATTGGCTCCGTTGTCAAGCAAATGGGTAGCGAAACAGTGACGGAGTGTATGAGGGGTGATTCTCTTGTTGCAGTGCGGAAAACATTTCCTGTAAGCTTTAGAAAATGCTGTTTGTATGTTATGGGTTTTCATCGGCTCATCAAGCATGTCTCTTGCAGGGAAGAGTTTAGGACCTTCCGGTCTGTAAGTTTTCCAGTATTCCCTCAAACATATTAGTGTATACTCTGATAAGATAGTGTACCTAGATTTTTGCCCTTTACCATAACGGACATAGACCTTCATACCTTTTGAGTCAATGTCGCTGATATCCAGATTTACAGCTTCAAAAATTCGCAATCCACTGCCATAACAAAGGGAGAGAACTGCCCTGTACTTTAGTGAAAGCACATCCAGTACAATGGCGATGTGGTTTGCTGAAATAATATCCGGAAGCGGGTATACGAATTTGTGCCGAGGCAATGTGCTCGGATGGATGTATTCACCCACAACATTTTCCCTGAAGAAGATGAATGCGGAGCGGCACACATTAATAGTTTGCGGGTTATGGGCAAGGGTGTTTTTCATATAGTAAAGAAAGTCCTTTGCCTCATCCACAGATACTTCTTCAAGGTCTTTTCCGTAATATTCGGACAAACGCCTTAGTTGTGAACGATAATTTTTGTAGGTGCCGTCACTGAGTCCGCGCATGTCTAGCTCTCGCTTTAACTCTTTGTCATACTGAAATGGGATTCGTTTGAACATAGAATAATACCTCCTGTTTCGCTGCTCTACGCAGTCAAATTTCAAGAAGCATTATACAGCAAACAGGCTCTACAGGTTTCAGAAAACTACCACGAAGTGGTTTTGTACAATAATTCTGGGAGAAATAAAGAGGGTTTTCATTTTGCACGTTTGCACGTTTGTGTGGTAAAATATGGTGGTCAAACAATTGATAATTACGGAGACAAAGCTTTAAATAAAGGATAATGCCGTATGAAAGGTGTTCTTGAAGAGCTGAATTCATACGTTTTTGGTCAAGATGTGCAGTCTATTTAGTTTTGATATGTGTTGAAAGAAGGTGCATTCCATGGTTATGTCTGATGGTATAATTAAAATCAAAGATGCGATAATAGGGTCTGTTCCCACAGAGAAAATATACTTGTTCGGGTCATACGCCAATGGAACGCCGAATGAAGAAAGCGATTATGATATATATGTGGTAATCCAAGACGGAAGTATGCGCCCGATTGAGGCAATCCAAAATATATATCGTTCTATGCGCGGTACGAAAAGAAAGCCTATGGATGTATTAGCCGGTACAGCGGAAGCCTTTGAGCGGCGGTCTAAGCAACTTACATTAGAGCGCACAATAGCAGAGGAAGGGGTCGTGCTATATGCAAAATC
>WQTE01000123.1 GCA_009786445.1 Oscillospiraceae bacterium
TTGATTCATCAGCTTGTAAAAGATGTAAAATCTCTATCAAAAATGCAAATGCCCGTTTTCGATATAAAGGGGGTTAAGTCAAAAGAGCCTCAAAAAATGTCGCTCGGAGTTATGTTTGAGATGCTTCCTGCGCTGCCTACGATGAATCGGCTGGGAAAACTTTCCTGCCGCGAATATATAGAGCGGTTTGGAAGCAAGGGCATACAGAGACTTCTGCGTGTGGTTCCGGATTATTATAAAGCGAGTAGTTTAATATTCACACTCGCGACACTAAACAGCGGCGACGGCGGCTCCCCTGAGGGTGGCTCTTTGGCGCTGGCAAGCCGCATGGAAAAGACTTTTATTGATTTGGGCGGTAACTTGCTCCTAAATACACAAGTGCAAAAAATCAATATCGAAAATGGCGTTGCTACAGGAGTAGCACTTAGCGATAAAACTTTGACAGCAGATGCTGTGATTGTTGCGCAAGAAACAATATCTGCTGTAAATCAATTATTCGACAAACCGCTTAATGAACCATGGCTTGAAGAACTCAGTAAAAATGCAAAGTCCACCAATTGTACCTTCGTTGGCATTGGTGTTCGTGCTGAAATGCCGAATTTAATACCTGAATGGAAACTGAGCTCACCTATTCATTATGCCGAAGAAACGCTTGAACATCTCAGTTTTTACAGCTACTCAGGTTATGATGGGTATGCTCCGAAAGGCGGTACAGCCATTACAACTGCATTTTTGGATAATACCTACGATTTTTGGAAAAGGGCAAAAGATGAAGGGAACTACAAGGAATTAAAGCAGGCACTTGCCGAGCAGATTTGTAAGGCATTGTGTGATAAATATCCGCAAGCGACGGACAACATAGAGGTAATAGATATTGCAACGCCGCTGACCTACGAACGCTATACGAGTGCATATCAGGGTTCGTGGATGACCGGCATCGGCACAAAAGATAAGATGAAGCAATATCCGTCTGCTGTCAGAAGTGTACAGAACCTGTACTTTGCAGGGCACCGCTTAATTCCACCCGGCGGGCTTCCGGCAGCAGCGATGAGCGGCAGAAATGCAGCGCAACATATTTGCCGCCAATTTGGGACTGTGTTTTGGTGAGGCGCGGGTCGAAGCGCGGGGACGGGGGTGCTGCTTCATAGTATAATGCTAGCAAAAGATATGCGAAGCAGCAACCCCCGTCCCTTTGCTTCACCTTGACAAGATAGTAACAAATCGCTAGAATATGGTCATAATAATTATATGGGGGCGATTTAACAATGCTAATAAAACCATCTGCAATTATACGTCAAAACTATAACGAAATAGCAGACTTATGCCGAGAGACTAAAGAACCTGTATATCTCACAAAAAATGGAGAAGGTGACCTAGTTGTGATGGATATAGAGTCGTTTGTTCGTCGCGAAAAGTTGCTAAAGCTTAGAGAAGAACTTCTGGCTGTTGAAGAGGATTGGGCGGCAGGGCGCGCCGGAATCACTCCTGATGAACTTGAACAATATCTGGAAAATGTCATAAGTGAGACAGAATATGCGGCGACATAAAATAGAAATTTCCGTAAGGGCAAAAACAATGCTCGGAGCGCACATTAAATTTCTTGCGCAGAAAAGCCCATCGGCTGCGCGTGATACGAAAACAAAAATTTTAGCGGCGATTCGTTCACTATCCGAGATGCCGGAAAGAAACCCATTTTTCGGTGGTGAGTTTGTACCGCAAAACAAATATCACAAGATGATTATTGACAGCCGATATTTGCTTCTTTATCAAATTAAAGATAGCAAAGTTCATGTTGATTATATTTTAGATGGGAAACAGGACTATGAATGGCTTGTACGATAGTCTGAAAGACCTCTGATTACTCTATGGCTTGCTTGGTTTAGTGGGCTCTTTTGGCCTGGAATTTTATCCGTACACAGTTATTTCCCTATCTTTTGCTAGTTTTATGCTATAAAGCAGCGCCCCCGTCCCCTCAAACATCATTTTGAGTTTGGTGATAAAATTGCCAACTTTTGCTTGACAGATACATACACCAATCAGAACAAGCAAAAGTGTCGACAAATGAGATTTTGCGTGATAAAATGTACAATGCCTATGAGTTTTACGCTTCACATTAAGTAGCGGTACAACATAGCTGTCGGCACATATCAATTTTTAATAAGTTTCATAAAACGGACGAAGATATCATAGTCTATTTTTCACCGGAAGGGATGAACGCATGGCTAAACTTGAAGATATAACCGTTGGTGTTAGTGTTACAGGCCTTGCCGGAAGTGTACCGGTCACTATCGTAAATTTAATCCGCGTTTTGAAGTTCTCACGAATGATAGGATTGAACCAGCGGTAACAGGTAATGTGTTCACAGAAACGAGTCTTCGCGTAGTGCGCTTAGACAAACTGTCCCGCAACGCAAGGCACATACAGTCAATTATGATATAATGGAACTTGTCGACGGCGCGGAAATTGTTTTGACGAGGTGAATAAATGAATATGTTTCAAAATGGGGCGAAGTGGCTCAAATCAGACTTTCATCTGCATACTAAGTCGGACAAAGGTAGGTTCACCTACACCGGTGAGGATAATAGCTTTGTGTCTGACTATGTGAGTGCTCTAAAGTCTGCTGATATCAATATCGGGATTGTAACAAATCATAATAAGTTCGATTTTGGCGAGTTTAAGGCACTTAAAAGCAAAGCGAGGAAGCAGGATATTTTTCTAATGCCCGGAATAGAGTTATCAGTTGGCGACGGAGCTAATGGCATACATACCCTTGTCGTTTTTTCGGATGAGTGGTTAGATAACGGGGATTTAATCAATCAATTTATCACCTCACAGTTCCCCGGAAAAACACCCGAGCAGTACGAAAATGAAAGCGGACGAACAAACAAAAACCTAATAGACACTCTAAAAGACCTTGAAGGGTATCACAAGGATTATTTTGCTGTAATGGCTCATGTAGAAGAAGCAAATGGTCTGTGGAGTGAATTTGACGGAGGGCGGCTGATTGAGCTGGGGCGTAGTGAACTATTCAGAAATCGTGTGCTGGGGTTTCAGAAAGTTCGAACTCACGATAACCTTGAGAAAAAATGTAGAGTCAAAGTTCAGGGGTGGCTCAAAGATGCATACCCCGCCGAAGTCGAGGGCAGCGACCCAGGGTGTTTAGAAGATATAGGCAGACAAAAGCCGTGTTATATAAAACTGGGTGCATTAACGTTTGATGCCGTAAAGTTTGCACTAACTGCCCCTAAAGACAGAGTAGGTATCGCTCCACAATTGCATACTCACTCTCATATAAAGCAAATTAGCTTTGAAGGAGGCGTTTTTGACAAGCAGACAATCAAATTCTCACCCCAGCTCAATACCCTTATTGGTATCAGGGGAAGCGGCAAATCATCTATTATGGAAGCATTACGCTATACTCTGGGTCTCCCTTTTGAACACGGAAGCAGCGACTATGACTATAAAAAAGAGTTAATAGCACGTACTTTTGGAAGTGGCGGTAAAGCTGTTATTGATGCAGTTGACAGGCATGGGGAGCATTATCAAATTTCTCGTTTTCTAAATGAAATTCCGGATGTTTACATAGATGAAGAGCTACAGCCCGGATTGACAATCAATGAGACAATTTTGCACAAGCCTCTATTTTTCGGACAGAGGGAGCTTGCGGCAAATAGTGATGGTGCGGAGAAAGACCTGATAGAGAAGATGCTTGGGAACAAGTGCGTTGGTGTTCGACAAAGAATTGAGGAGCAAAAAATCAAGGTAATTGAAGTTATAGAGCAATTATCCAAGGTTCAAAATGTTGATGAATTAATAAAAGAACAAAATAATGCACTTAGTGATGCAAAGCATAAGCTGAAGTTATACGAAGACCACAAGCTGGAAGAAAAACTCAAAAAACGAATTGGGTTTGATAAAGATGTTCGTAAGGTAGAGGATGGCATCAGGCTTGCAGCTGAATTTCTTTCCGAGGGGAGGGATTTTATATCAAAATATGAAGATGATTTACGAAATTTCCCGGGACATAACTCCACTGACAATACAGAGTTCTTCACAAAATTTGATGCAATTTTTTCCGGAGTTATAGAGGGCATGAATGCTCAAATAGAAGAGCTAAATAAAATTGAAACAATAGTCGGAGCACTAAAAAACGAACAGGAAGTGCTAAAGGCTTTAAAGCGCGGACTGCTTGAAGAGTTTGCAGAAGTTGAAAGAGTTCTTGCCGAAGAGTTATCGTTATTAAGCAAACAACGAATCAGCACGGATGACTTTTTAACAGCTCAAAGGAAATTAAATGCCGCAGAAGCAAAACTTGTCGAACTGGTTAAAAGAAGAAATATCATCACAACACTTAATGATGAATTAAATACGGAATTGACTAAATTAAGAGATTTGTGGTATGAGGAATACAAAATCATTGAAGCGGCATTAGTGGAAGTATCGGAAAGAAACACAGCTCTTAAATTTACCGTGGAGTATAGAGGTGACAAAGAAGCTTTTCTTATGTTTTTCAAGGAAATATTTCGAGGAAGCAATATTAGAACAACTGCATACGAGAGTATCGTAGATAAGTATCCGGACTTCAAGGAAATATATGCCGGCATTGATGAAGCCAAACAACACGTTGGCGCTAATCAAGATAAGTTTGTTGAAATATTTATGGGCAACTTGAAAAACCTAATGACATTTCAAACTCCAAACAAGTATATAATCAGCTATCACGGTATACAGCTTGAACATCATTCATTGGGTCAAAGAGCTTCTGCGCTGATTATTTTCGTGCTTGGTCAGCAGGAGAACGATGTTATCATAATCGATCAGCCTGAAGATGATTTAGACAGCAAGACAATTTATGACGATGTAATTAAGTTGATACGAGAACTCAAGCAATCGGTACAATTCATTTTCGCTACTCATAACCCAAACATAACTGTTCTTGGTGATGCAGAGCAAATACATGGTTGCTCATTTGCAGATGAAAAAATAAGCATAACGGGCGGAGCTTTAGATGATCCACACCAACAAGAGCTGATAGTTAATGTGATGGAGGGTGGAAAGGACGCATTCGAGCGGCGAAAGGAGATATACAAAGGATGGAAATAATCGAACTCATTGATATCATAAGTCGTGGTGAAGACAGCAAGCACCAGTTTAAGAAATATATGACGAATGCAGGCTCACTTGCTTCGGAGATGGTTGCATTTAGTAATAGCGACGGCGGAATGCTACTCATAGGGGTTGATGACAATGGTAACATTATCGGACTTAATTCAGAAGAGTTGCGAAAATTAAACGAGCTTATATCTAATGTAGCAAGCCAAAATGTGAAACCTTCGATAACACCGACTACAGAAAATGTTCAGACAGAAAAAGGATTAGTTGTGATTGTAAAAATACCTGAAGGGCTAAACAAGCCATATCAGGACAATAGCGGCTATTTTTGGAAGAAATCGGGCAGCGACAAACGAAGAGTGGATTCTCGCGAGGAACTGCAAAGAATGTTTCAACAGTCAAATTTAGTTCATGCTGACATCATTCCCGTAAAGGGTGCTACTATAGCAGATATTGACATCGATTATTTCAAGGAGTTCTTTGGGAAGCATTTTTCTGAAGCCTTGGATGAACAAAGTTTACCACTACAATCCATTTTAGAAAATATGAATTTGGCGAAAGATGGGACACTCACTATTGCCGGTACATTGTTGTTCGCCAAAACCGTTAAGTATAAGCTTCCTGTTTTTATGATTAAGGCAGGTGCATTTGATGCTCTCGAACTAAGCACTTCAGAGTATAGTGATAGCAAAGACTTATCAGGAAAACTAGCAGATGTGTTTAGGCAGAGTGTTAATTTTATCGTCACTAATCTGCGCCATGTTCAAGGCAGGCAGAACGTAAATAGTACCGGCATGCCTGAAATCCCTGCTGAGTCTATTGAAGAAATTGTTGCAAATGCACTTGTTCATAGAGATTACTTCATTTCCGCACCCATTCGGATTTTTGTGTTTAGAGATAGAGTTGAAATCATCAGCCCCGGGCATTTGCCAAACAACCTTACAGTTGAGAACATAAAATCCGGCAATTCGAATTCGAGAAATCCTGTGCTTGCATCGTATGCAAACCATGTTCTTCCATATAGAGGATATGGATCCGGAATCATCAGGGCTCTCGCATCGTATCCCCACATCGATTTTGAAGATGACAGAGATGGAAATATGTTCAAAGTCACATTTTGGAGAAAAAGCTAACATGAAGAAAAAACTCATAGAAGCAGCAACCCCCGTCCCCTCGCTTCTTTTTTGGTTTATCTATATGAAAATCTCCAAAACGTATGTACATTTCCGCTTCGTTGATTGATTATTTTTGTGGAATTATTCTCAAAATTGTGCTAAAGTTTTGACGTTTTTGTTCCGTTATAGAGAATAGGGTGTATTATACGCAGACATATTTTTATTGCGTTTTCGTTATATTTATATATAAAATGGATTAAGAATCAAATCAAGGAGGAGTTAAAATGAGTGTTGCAAACATTAACGGCTCTGTTGTTAGCCAAGGTGCATATCAACAAGCGAGGGCAAGTGTCGCAAATATGCAGGGCGGTAATCTCAACGCAGGTGGCGTTTTAGCTGCAATTCAACAGCTAAACTCTAATGTGAATGTATCAAACAATACGAGTGCCTTTAGTGGTAACACCGGAATGCACCTTGGTATTCACCCCGCATTTCTTAGCAGGGCAGGAAATGACCCAGAAGAAATGGTAAGGCTAAAGGCTTTAGCAATAGACCATGTGGATGCTATGGCAGCTTCTGCACGGAGTTTTGCAAGCCAAGGAATTAACGTGATTGCTCAAGGATCTGTCATCCATGAAGATGGTACATCGAGTGGGTGGCTTATAACACGCAGTCCTGATTTGCGTGGCGAAAGAAGAACCCAGTTTGAACTACCCGAATCAGACCGTCCTTCTTGGGCTGAGATAATGCGGGAAAATATAGAACGTGCTATGGCAGATGAGTCGAGCGATTGGTGGGGTTAACAGCAACCCCCGTCCCCGCGCTTCACAAAAAAACTTGACAAACTCAAAACGTTGTGTTAGAGTACCGTTTAGTTAAATAATTCAAACCGTTGAAGCAGGAGTAAAAACAGCGTACGCGCAGTACAGAGAGTCCGGTGGAGGGAAAGTCCCGT
>WQTE01000124.1 GCA_009786445.1 Oscillospiraceae bacterium
TCATGCGCTCTCTCATAACAGTAATAGAAGAATAAAAGAGAGCCGCGCGAGATATCGCGCTTACACGCGGGATTGTGCCAATTGCCATTCTCGGTATGAGCTGCAATTGATGCACGAAAAGTCCATTCCTTTAGACCGGACTGATTGTGCCTTATGAAAAGGGGTAGAGATACCCAAAAGAAAGGAATGTACTACAATGAACCAAATAGTAATCATGGGAAGGTTAACAAGAGATCCGGAGCTGCGCCAAACACCAAACGGTGTGTCAGTTGCTTCGTTTTCACTGGCTGTCGATAGAGGATTCTCTCCTAAAGACGGAGGTGAGAGGCAGACTGACTTTATAGACGTTGTCGCATGGCGCAACACAGCGGAATTTGTCTCAAAGTATTTTACAAAAGGGCAAATGGCGGCTGTCACCGGACGTTTGCAAATACGTGACTGGACAGACAAAGAAAACAATAAACGCCGCAGTGCGGAAGTTGTTGCAGAAAACATCTACTTCACGGAAAGCAAAAAAAGCAGAGAAGCGGCACTGGGAGGTGCTGCCGACCCGAAAGAGGACTTCGGCTCAGGCTACAATACCCCGGTCGAAAGCTCCGATTTCACAGAACTGGACATGGACGACGGCGACCTGCCGTTCTAAGGAAGAAATAAAGAAAGGATGAAGTAACTTGTCAAACGAAAGAGAAGGTAGACAACATAGTCGCAAACGCAGAAAAGTTTGTCAGTTCTGCGTAGATAAAGTTCAAGATATTGACTACAAAGACGTAGCAAGGCTTCGCAAATGCATTTCAGAGCGCAGTAAAATCCTACCCCGCAGGACAACAGGCGTATGTGCAGGGCATCAAAGACGGCTTATGGTAGCCATCAAAAGAGCACGCCAAATCGCCTTACTGCCGTACGTAACAGACTAATAACCCTAAAGATAAAGCCAAAGGTGTGTGGAAATAAAATTTTCCGCACACCAAACCGCAAAGGAGATTACTAAGTGTATTATATCCGCATTCGCTAAATAGAAGTAAGTTAATAGCGACACTATCCGGAGATAGTGGGCTTGTTAGCGATGTCTTTTAGCGTTGATGCGGATACCATATGACTATATGACTCTATGCCATTTTATCAAAAATGGGTATCTTCACTGATTTAAAGCATGCAGACCACTAATCCGTTTCGGATAGAGGTCTGTATTTTTTATTAGGAGGAACAAAAATGCAATTATTAGTAAAAGCAAATGACATAAACGTTGAATATTCGGGGCGTGACGTGCTGGATATAGACAGCTTAGAGCTGTACTCATACGACCGAATAGGTCTTGTGGGCGGCAACGGCGCAGGAAAAAGCACGTTGCTGAATATACTTTCGGGCGAATTTACCCCCGCAGGAAGTAAAATTACACGACTCGGCGAAAACGCATATATTAAGCAATTAGACGATGTCGAAATGGGCAAAATAGATGATTACGCCATGCTATCAAAGATGGGGCTGTCCGATATTAGTGCCGATACAATGAGCGGTGGCGAAGAAACCCGCGCAAAAATCGCACAGGCAATGTCAAGCAGAGTCCACGCCATATTTGCAGATGAACCCACTTGCCATCTGGACAGAAGCGGGATAGACCTGCTTATCGGGCAACTAAAAGCCTTTGACGGCGCGTTGCTCATTGTAAGTCACGACAGATATTTTCTCGACGAAACCATAGATAAAATATGGGAGTTGAAGGGTGGGAAAATCACCGAATATTGGGGCGGATATTCCGATTATCTTGCGCAAAAAGAGGAAGAGTATCAAAAGCAATCGGCGCACTATGACCAAATAATGCAAGAAAAAGAGAGACTCGAGCGCAGTGCAGAGGAAAAGCGCAAACAAGCTCGGCAGGTTGACAGCAAACAAAAAGGTGCAAAAGCCAAAAATTCAACTGAATTTGGAGGGCGCTTGGGGCAACAAAAAAGCACGGGAACCAAACAAAAGAAAATGCATCAAGCGGCAAAAAACATAGAAAAACGCATTGAAGCTCTAAGCGATGTCAGCGCACCGCAACGTATCCGCAATGTTCGCTTCAGGCAGAGTGAAGCACTGGCGCTGCACAATAAATTCCCCATTACCGCTGAGAAAATTAACCTGAGCTTCGGCGAGCGTGTGATTTTCGAAAACGCAGGATTCATAGTTTCGCTAGGCGAAAAAGTTGCATTTACAGGCGGTAACGGCACGGGAAAAACCACATTGCTGAAAATGATTAAAAATCACCACCCGTCGTTGACAATTTCACCAAAAGCAGCTATCGGCTGCTTTGAGCAGACAGGCTACAAGTTCACAGCGAAGCAGCCCATACTGTCGTTTATGCAAGAAGATTGCGACTACAGCGTATCCGAAATCCGTGCGGTGCTGGCGGCAATGGGGTTCGGCACGCAAGACATCTTAAAAGATTTAACGGTTCTTTCGGGCGGGGAGATTATAAAGTTGCAACTCTCAAAACTGCTGCTCGGTCGCTATAACATATTGCTTTTAGACGAGCCGGGTAACTATCTCGACATAGGAAGCATGGAAGCCTTAGAAGCAATGATGAAAAGCTATGCAGGAACGATTATCTTCGTAACCCACGACAAAAGGCTGATAGGAAACGTCGCGGACACGGTGTATGAATTTAAAGATTGCAAAATAATCAAGAAAATAAAATGAAAAGAATATCATAAAACTCTACACATTACCTTAAACATATGATAAAATCATCTACACAATATCTATCTGGAGGGCGTAAAATGGCGACGACTTATCATGTAGCGAAAAATGGGCTTGACATAAATGAAGGCACATACGATAGACCTTTTCTGACAATAGGCATGGCAGCGAAGAGAGCACTGCCGGGCGATACTGTTACGGTTCACGCAGGTGAGTACAGAGAATGGGTTAAACCCAAAGAGGGCGGTCTTTCAAACAATCGCCGTATCACTTATCAAGCAGCAGAGGGAGAACTTGTTATTATCAAAGGCTCAGAGCGTGTGCAAAGCTGGGAAAAAGTTGAAGGCACTGTATGGAAGGCAGTTTTACCCAATACAATATTTGGTGATTTCAATCCATATGTAGAAACAGTGTGCGGCGACTGGCTTTTAGAGCCGTGGGAAAGACCTGCTCATCTTGGCGATGTCTACTTAAACGGTATGTCATTTTATGAAGCAGATTCACTTGAGAAAATAAAAAATCCAAAGGTTCGCGATATGGTGCTGGATCACTGGACAAAAGAAACGGTTCCCATCAAGAATAAAGAGCAGACAAAATATGTCTGGACATCAGAAGTTGACGGCGAAAACACAACGATTTTCGCAAACTTTCACGGTGCAGACCCAAACACCGAGCTGGTTGAGATTAATGTGCGCAAAGCCTGCTTCTATCCAGAAAAAACAGGAGTGAACTACATCACAGTGAGGGGTTTTGAAATGGCGCACGCAGCATCGCCCTGGACACCTCCCACGGCAGACCAGCCTGGTCTTATCGGTGCAAATTGGAGCCGTGGCTGGATTATCGAAAACAACATCATCCACGATGCGAAATGCAGCGCAATAAGCATTGGCAAGGAAGCATCCACAGGTCACAATGACCGCACCAACCGCAAAGACAAACCCGGCTATCAATATCAGCTTGAATCAGTATTCAAAGCTGCGAAAATAGGCTGGTCAAAGGAAAAAATCGGTTCCCATATTATTAGAAACAATGTAATTTACGATTGCGGTCAAAACGGCATCGTAGGTCACCTAGGCTGTGTTTTCAGCGAAATCTATGATAACCACATCTACAACATAGCTATCAAACGTGAGTTCTACGGACATGAAATCGCAGGAATCAAGCTCCACGCACCGATTGATGTACACATCCACGGCAATCGAATACATAGCTGTTCACTCGGAATTTGGCTGGATTGGCAAGCACAGGGTAGCAGAATCAGTAAAAATCTGCTCTACGACAACAACCGTGATTTGTTTGTAGAAGTATCTCACGGTCCGACCTTGGTTGACTACAACGTTTTTGGCTCAAAGTATGCCTTGCACAATGATGCACAAGGTGTTGCCTATGTTCACAACCTCTTCGCCGGGAAATTTGCTCTACACTTCTCAACCGACCGCTCAACTCCATACCACACCCCGCACAGCACAGAAGTAGCTGGCTTTTCCGCGACCTTTGGAGGTGATGACAGATACTTCCAAAACATCTTCATAGGTGGACAGACTCCTGAAACTGTGGGAACAGCATATTTCAATGGTTATCCCACATCATTACAGGAATATATTGACATTATAGATGCAAAGCAACCATGCGACCACGGTGAGTTTATGAAAACTAAGCAGCCTGTATATATATCCGGAAATGTGTATGTAAACGGTGCGAAAGCGTTCGATAAAGAAAAAGAAAAGCTGGACTGCCCGGAGTTTGATGCAAAGTTTAGCATCGAAGCAGAGGGAAACAAGGTCTACCTGAATATTTCAATGCCTGAGAATTTTAGAAAATTCAATCCAAAAGGACATAACACAACAACATTGGGACGTGTCCGTATTGTAGATGCAGATTTTGAAAATTTCGACGGCAGCTTTCTAACCCTTGATACCGACTACTTCAGTGTTCTGCTGGGCAGCGAAACAGTCCCCGGCCCATTCGCCGGTCTAGACTCCGGCAACAACAAAATACTAGTCTGGGGTTAAGCAGATGGTGAGCAAATAAGATTCTTCGCTTCGCTCAGGATATGGGTTTTAAGTTGTTGCCATTGCTTCCCTCACCGCACTCGAATCCCCGCCTCGCGGAGTTGTAGCTCTGTCACCTCGCTTGGTGCACCAAGTAAGAAGTCTTGAGCGTTACCTGAGAGCGGAAAAGCAATAACCTCACGAATATTCTCCTCCTCAGCTAGAAGCATGACGATCCGGTCAATGCCGGGAGCCATGCCAGCATGGGGAGGAGCTCCGTATTGAAACGCATTGTACAGCGCCCCAAAGCGCTTCTCCAGTTCCTTTTCCGTGTAACCCGCAATGGCAAAAGCCTTTTTCATGATCTCGGGAGAGTGATTACGAACAGCACCTGAAGAAAGCTCAATGCCGTTGCATACAATGTCATATTGATGCGCATAAACATCCAGCGGGTCCTTGCTCAAAAGAGCATCAAGCCCGCCAATCGGCATGGAAAAAGGATTATGTGTAAAGTCGATACGCTTAGTATCGTGGTTAAATTCAAACATCGGATAGTCAGTGATGTAGCAAAACTCAAAGCAATCTTTATCTACAATCTCCAAAGACTCGCCAAGCCAAGTCCTGATTTCACCTGCAAGCCCACCCACAACAGCCTTAGAATCGCAAATAAAAAACAGAGTCACACCATCTTTCATACAGAGCGAGTCAATAAGCTCGCGCTTTTGCTCGGCACTCAAAAACTTCTCAATCGGTCCTTTGAAATCACCGCCGGAGAGCGTGAGATAACCAAGCCCCTTCATGCCGATTGAAAGAGCGAATTTGAGCGAATTATCAAAGAAACTCCGGGGCCTGCCGCTGCAATCTGCAACAATCCCCCGCACAGGTTTGCCCTTAAACAGCGGAAATTCCACGCGTGAGAAAAATTCAGTGAGGTCAACGATTTCAAGCGGATTTCGCAAGTCAGGCTTATCTGTGCCGTACTTTAGCATCGCTTCATCATACTTAATACGCTTAAACGGAGCAGGGGAGACCCTCTTATCGGAAAACTTCGAGAACGTCTCAAACATGACCTTCTCACCAACAGCAAAAACATCCTCCTGCTCGGCAAACGCCATCTCAAAATCAAGCTGATAAAACTCTCCCGGCGAACGGTCGCCGCGGGCATCCTCATCGCGGAAACACGGTGCTATCTGATAATAGCGGTCAATACCCGATACCATGAGCAGTTGCTTAAAAACTTGTGGTGCTTGCGGCAAGGCATAAAACTTACCCTTATGCTTGCGGCTGGGCACAAGGTAATCTCTGGCTCCCTCCGGAGATGAAGCCGTCAGAATCGGCGTTTGCACATCGAGAAAACCCAGGTCTTCCATCTTTCGGCGGATAAATTTGATGACTTCTGCCCTGAGAATTAGGTTGTTTTTCATCTCAGGGTTTCTGAGGTCAAGGTACCGAAACATCATCCTCAAATCCTCACGAGTTGTCTTTGATTCTTTAATCTCAAAAGGCAACATATTTTTACAGGAACCCAAAATCTCAAGAGAATCAGCAAAAATCTCAATGTACCCGGTGCTGAGTGAGGGATTTATAGTATCATCACTGCGCTCCCGAAGTTTACCCGTGACCGAAACAACACATTCGCGGCGTACGCCATCAAGCATAGAATCGTCATGCAGAACAACTTGCATAATCCCGCCGTGATCCCGCAAATCAAGAAACATGACACCACCGTGGTCACGGAGACTATCGACCCAACCCGACAGCCGTACACTTTCTCCAATATGTTCTCGTGAAAGCTCAGCAGAAAGATGTGTTCGCAGCATAATTTTAATCCTCTTTTCGTGGTATTTGTATAACCTCTACTTTATCGCCACAGAACACTTTGCCAGATATTGCGAAGGGTCGTTTGTGCAGATATAAGTATGGACATACATCGCATACACGGGGCCTGAGCAAATGAGCGAATGTCTTTTTGCATACGCAATCATTTTCTCGGGCATATCACCAAGGTCACCGTAGTTACCGCGCGCAAAACCGACAAGATACTTACCCGCCTTTCTCACCTTCCTGCCATCAGGGTCAATTGAAAGAAAATGATTGGGCCGGTCGGGCGAAGATTTGAACGATTCTATATTATCGTAAAGCCACCCCATTGGCAAGTGCGGATTTAAACCAAGCAATTTTGTCTGCGACAAATAAGAAAAAAGCGGAGTTCTATAATTATCACTCTCGCCATAAATATTGCGTGGAAGCTCGTTCATTCTGCGGTCGTCGAGCAACATTTCCTTGACACTGCCATCTTTTGCATGAATCCCCATATGAATAAATTCGTTCCACGAATGAATGAAAGCGCA
>WQTE01000125.1 GCA_009786445.1 Oscillospiraceae bacterium
ATTGAAGCCGCCCTGTCCTCAATGGCATAGGCAAAGACCTCTCGCGGATGAACAAGCGATGCCATCATTGTACCGATGGTGACTATCCTGTTGCTGATGAGCCGCCTCGCGCCGTCGAGCGTGAGCAGCACAAAATGTTCCTGCTTTTTGTTTTTTATGTGAGCCAATTGCTCAAATGCTTTCTCAGGTGTATCAATCAGCGGAGCAGTTGGCTTTGTCAGTCGTCTGCGCCAGAACTCAAGCGCAGCAAAGACTATTGTGGCTTTGGCATCGCCAATACCCTTGATAGACTTCACATCGTCAAATGTCAAGCTATCGGCACTATGCTTACTGAGCATAGTGTTTAGGTTTTTCGCTATTTGCTTATAGTCGTTGTTTTTACCGCCGCTGCCAATAACAGTCTGTAGCAGCTCCACATCGCTCAGAGCAGTAGCTCCCATTCTTTGCAGCTTCTCTCTGGGTAACTCGTTTGTGCCTAAGATCATAAATACCCTCCTTAATCACTGTATATATGATACTGCAATAAGGAGGGATTTTCAATACACATTTAAGTGTGAAAAATCCGCCAAAGTGTTGAAAATTCACACTTTTACATGCGGGGAATGGCTAATGTTATTGTGAAATTATACAATCGAAGTGTTGGTGCCATCTGTAGAATTCTGGGGGATAACACCGAAACTTGTGCCGCCATTTCTGCCAAATCCGTGGATTCTGGGGTTGTTTAAGTCATGGTGCCTGATTCTAACCTGATTGCCCGTGTTGCCCTCAACTGTGTAAATCCTGTTGGTTTGCGGGTCAAAAGCCACGACCAGTCCAACATGGTTGAAGCGACCGGTGGAAGGGTTATAGAAGAAAATTGTGTCGCCTTCTCTTGGTTGGTAACCCGAGGTTCTGCGTTCATACAATCCTCTTTCCATGTAGGCGTTTGCGCCGACAGTAGTAGATGCATGGCGGGGTACAACATCTCCGAGCAGTCCGGCTTCATTTGCCACCCATGAAACAAACATAGCGCACCACGGCTGTCCGTTCATACCAAACCATTCTCCGAATTTTGTGAAATTGCCGTTGCCGACTGAACCATCACGGTTTCGCTCATGGTAGCCGACCTGAGCAAGTCCGATATTAACCATGTTTCTGATGTGCGATTCGCCGAGGGGCGGTGGAGGACCTTGTGCGCCGGCGCCTTGCGCATTACCCTGAGCAACGCCTTGTGCATTGCCGAACAGGTTATTAGTGTGCATATTCGGGTTTTGCAGTGCCTCTACATCACCACCATGCTGTGAAATCATTTGCGTGATAGCTGCCATCATCGGTGCCATATCTTTGCCGAGACCACTTCCGTCACTGCCGCCTGATTGCATCTGCATCATCATCATCATGAACATCATTAACACCGCAATCTGTGCATCTGCCACCTCACCTGATTCTGCGGCATTCATTAGTGCGTTTTCAATGCCTGTGGTGTCCATCATTCCCATACCCATTCCCATTCCCATACCACCAATGCCACTCGTGGCGCTGGCTCCTCCCACTCCGCCGAACATGGAGAGTGAATTCATTTGATGGGTCATCTGTGTTGTGAATTGCTCCGTCATTGCCTGACTGAGAGCATCCGCAAAAGCAGCACCGGCATTTTGTCCTGCACCGGGTGCTGATGGATTATCATTATTGTCGATTGTGTTATTGCTGTACTGTTCAGTGTTTATTCCGTTTGTAGGGTTGATTGTACTCATAACCGACCACCTTTGTTGTGTATTCTATAATATATTATCGTATTTTTAAAAAAATAATTTAGCGCATTTTCGTGGGGCAGATTACTCGTCTTCTGCCGGACGGCTTTTAAATTTTTACATCAATAAACCCGTTTTCTGTCAGGCGCTTGATGTATGTAAATCCGCATGATTCGGCGAGTTGCTGCATTTCGTCAAATTTAAAATACAGGGACTCGGCGCAGTGGCTGTCGCTTGCAAAAAGGATCTCTCCACCAAGGTTTTTTAGCTCTTTTAACAAAAGAGTCGATGGGTATTGCTCGGTTTTACCCATGCGAAACATGGCACCGCTGCTTATCTCGAAGAGGTTGCAAGTACCCACAATCCGCTTCATAGCACCCAGCGCCGCATCTATATATCTGGGATGCGTTTCGTCGAACAATCTGCCGCCCTCGTTGTGCTTTTTTATGAGGTCGAAATGAGCGATTATATCTGCCTTTGTCTTTCTCGGCATCTCGGAAACGGTCTCAAAGTAAACCTCTATCAAAGAGTAGAAGTCTCCGCTGAAATGCATATCTCTTGCAACCTCCAAGCGTTCAGGTGTAGCATCGATTGTTATATACTCTCCGCCTTTTTGTATGTGATGGGCAGCTCCGATTATATAATCTAAGCCCATAGGCATTTCGTCTGTGAAATAATCCACTTCAAGCCCAAGAAACACATCGATTTGGTCTATATATTTCTCTTTAAGCATTTTTACTTCGGTCATATATGTAGGTGTATCAGCAAGAGTCATTGAATAATCCGGGTCAAACGGGACAAATGAATGCTCCGAAAATCCAATGGAGCTGCCGCCCTTATTTATTGCCGCCACAACCATGTCTTCGACAGATAGTTTTCCATCGCAGTAGGTTGTATGCGTATGCAGATTCTGATAACCCTGTTTCAAATCGTATTCTCCTCGTGCTCCTCTAACGGTCTATTAGCTATTACCATTTGGCGTACTAAGTTCATCCAGCACTTCTTTGATGGATAGCCCATTTTCAGTGGCTATTCTTGTGATATCATCGTATTCGGGCTTGATTTTTTCCACACCATATCCGTGTGATTTTTTTATCCTCACAGTGCCGTACTTTGTCTTATTATTTATATGCTCACGCTGCAAAAAATAGCGTTTGCTTGTATGTTCTCTTATTCCGAGCGTGGTTGTATGTTTAAAAATGAGTGATAGCATTTTTTCTTTGTCTTCGGGTTTGCACATACAGGTGAAACTTGTTCCGACACGTCCCTTTTTCATGCCGATGGATGAGGTGTAGACATCAAGTGCGCCGACTTCAAACAGCACTTGTTGTGCATATGCAATTGCTTCAGCAGTCATATCGTCAAGATTGCATACGAACTCCACCACATCTTCATGGGTTTTCTGAGTGACTGATTGACCGAAAAACGTGCGGACTGCATTCGCTTTGACAAAATCCTTTGTCCCCATACCATACCCGATGCCCGAAACAACCATGCACGGCATATTTGTAAACTCAGATGCAAAATGCTTCAAAATCGCAGCACCTGTAGGTGTGCAAAGTTCGCCTTTTACTATTTGGTCGCTGTAAAAGGGTGTGCCTTTCAAAATCGTGGCAGTGGCAGGTGCAGGAACGGGCAAAATGCCATGCGAACACTTGACATGTCCGCTGCCTACATTTATCGGCGATGAAATTATTTTATCGGGAGAAAGGTGCTCAATGAGCATACACACGCCTACAATATCGGCGAGTGCATCAAGCTGTCCGACTTCATGGAAGTGAACCTGAGTAACAGGGACTCCGTGCGCAAGGCTTTCAGCCTCGGCAATCAGCTTATAGACATCTAATGCGTTTTGCTTCACCGATTCTGTGACCTTTAGATGTGAGATGAGATGCTTGATTTCTTCATAGCTGTTGTGATGGTGGCTATGACTGTGGTTATGGTCGTGTCCGTGGTTGTGCTCGTGCTCATGATGGTCGTGGCTATGATCGTGGTCATGGTCGTGCTCGTGATGTTCATGGCTGTGCCCGTGCTCGTGAGTGTCATGATTATGAACATCATGCGAAACTTCTTCTTGACCGTTTACAATAACCCTGATATGTGTCCCGGTTATCCCGCATTTAACGCTCTTCTCGGCACTTATGGTAACTCCCGAAATTCCAATGTGCCTCAGCTCGTGCAAAAAATCCTCCGGGTTTTCGTGCAGTTCAAGCAGCGCAGCCATAAGCATATCACCGGCAGCGCCCATATTACATTCAAAATACAGTATTTTCAAATTGGTTTCTCCTAATCTGTTTGCCACACGTAATCGCAAATTTCATGCACATTATGCGCCGCAAAGTAAAGTTCCTCCAGTGGAATCCATCTGTCGCGAAAATCTTTTGCCCACTCTTCGCCGTTTCGCTTCACAATACGCCTCATCTGTTCCTCTTTGCCGATATCCAAAAACACCCTGATATCATACAGCGAGGCAAGTGTAGGGTGCAGACTGTAAGAGCCTTCAATAATATTTATATGCTCAGGTGTAAAATGTCTGCTCTCGCCCAAGTCCCATATTTTAATGTCAAAAGGACGAAACGAAAACTCATTACCTGCCTGAACAGGTGTAAGTACCTCGGCTAAAAAACGTTCATAGTCCACATTGCCGCCCGGCTCTGCATAACGCTCAGGGGTTCTCTGCTTGAGACGCAGATAAAAATCGTCCATGTGAAACAGATTACCGCCACATGCGTTATGGAGAGTTTCAGCCAATGTAGTTTTACCTGAACCGCATCTGCCGTCGATTGCAATTAGCAGCGGGCTTTTTATAGGGCGGAGCTCTTCAATTTTCTCAAGTAAGGTTTCAATTTGCATTGAAGTGTACCTAAGTTTATGAGGTTGTAGCTGCCTGCCTACGGAAAGAAACAAGCCCGATTCTGTTTAAGACTATCATGACAGCAGGAAGTAAAACGAGCTGCAAAATAATACCCGGAAACGCATTTACAAACGCTAATGTAAAAAATGTCTGCAATGTGAAAGCTCCCTCAGAGACGGTCAGAAGCACCCACATGGCAAGACCCCACATGATGCGGCCCGCAATCATCGAGACAATTATCGCAAAATAGAGTGTAAGCAAATTTTGATGACGGACAAGCCCGAACACCAATCCTACTACAAGTCCGTAAACAGCAAGTTCAAGCGACATTGCCATCGCATTTGGGAACATCGGTGGCATTCCAAAGATGGCACTGCGGGTAAGCGGTAAAATAAAGCCGACCGCACCACCGTACTTCCACCCGCAAATCAAGCCACATAAAAAAACAGGTATGTGCATAGGCAGCAGCATCATCCCCACTTGTGGTATCTGACCAATCAAGAGCGGCAACACATACCCAAGTGCCAAAAACATCGCCGCCAAGGTCAAATTCTTCAATTCATTTCTTTTCATAGCGAACCTCCCAATTCATTTTCATTCTCAATATGCAATAAGAATAACCTACCATTAAGGTAATGTAATGTCAATAGAAAAAACTACTACGCAAAGTTTAAATATTCTGCTATAATGTCCTATAATACCACCAAGGAGGAGAAAAATTGAAAATCTATTTTTATGGCGCAGCAAGGGAAGTGACGGGTAGTTGCTTTTGTGTTGAGTTCTCAGGCAAGAGAGTTCTTATAGATTGCGGGCTGCAACAAGGGGCTGATGGCGGCGGAAACCATTTTCAGTTTCATCCGGGCGAAATAGACTATGTTATTATTACCCACGCGCACACCGACCACACAGGCAGACTTCCTCTACTTGTCAAACATGGCTTTAAAGGAAAAATTTACGCAACCGAACCGACTTGTAAGCTGCTTGATATAATGCTGCGTGACAGTGCGCATATCCAGGAGCTTGAAGCTCAGTGGGCGAGCCGCAAAAAACGCCGTGCGGGAGAGACGACCCCCGAGCCGCTGTATACCATGCAAGATGCACTGAAGGTATTTCCGCTCCTTGTTCCGTGCAAATATGACAGAAAAATCGAGCTTCCGAGCGGAGAAGAACTACGTTTCACCGATGCAGGGCATCTGCTCGGCTCGGCTTATGTGGAGTTTTGGATTGAGGATAGCGGCGAGCGTAAGAAACTTGCCTTTTCCGGTGATATAGGAACCCGGGGACACCCTATGATTCGTGACCCCGGATTTATCAAAAGTGCCGATGTTGTTGTCATGGAGTCAACCTATGCAGACCGTAGCCACGAGCACACTTTCGACACTGTCACAGAGCTTGCCAAAGTAATTGATATAACATTGTCCGGCGGTGGCAATGTCGTTATGCCGTCGTTTGCGATAGGCAGAACTCAGGACTTACTGTACCACATCAGGGAAATAAAAATGCGCGGGCTTGTAAAAAACCGCCCGGATTTTCAAGTATATTTGGACAGTCCTCTGGCAAAGGCAGCTACAGAAATTTACTCGGGCGACCTCATGGAATATCTTGATGAGGAGGCAAAAGAGCTTATAAATGCGGGTGTTCAGCCTTTGACTTTTGACGGTTTGCGAATTGTAGAGTCAGCAGAGGATTCAAAAAGGCTTAACGACGACAGGACACCCAAGGTCATAATTTCTTCAAGCGGGATGTGCGATGCAGGGCGTATTCGCCACCACCTCAAGCATAATCTGTGGAGACAAGAGTGCGCTGTTGTTTTCACGGGCTTTCAGGCTCTGGGCACTTTAGGACGTGCGATTATTGACGGTTTTGTCTCAAGCGTTTCACTCTTTGGCGAAGAAATCGCAATCCGCTGTCAAGCCCACAATTTCAGAAACATGAGCTCACACGCCGACAGGGAAGGGCTGATGGCGTGGATAGAGGCGTTTGAGAGCAAACCTGAGTGTGTGTTTCTTGTTCATGGCGAGGAGGAGAGTTGCAAAAGCTTTGCATTGCGGCTGACAGAGAGGGGCTATGTCGCTGTTGCTCCAAAGAATTCCGCGATTTATGATTTGCGCTCGTATGAACCTATATTTGAGGGTCGCAAGCTCATCAGCCGCAGAGAATCCGAGAGACACGAGCGCCGTGATTCGCCTGTTTTCCAAAGGCTGATGCTGGCAGGTGCAAGGATGATGGAGGTCATTTCACGAAACCAAGGCGGCACAAACAAAGACCTGGCAAAATTCGCCGACCAAATAGATGCAATATCCCGCAAATGGGATGTGTAGTGTTACAGTACAGACCAAGCCAAAAGTGGATGATTTATGGAGTCTTTTTTGCGAGAACAGTGGCGCAATGCTCTCTGGCTCGCAAAAAAGCGGAATAAATT
>WQTE01000126.1 GCA_009786445.1 Oscillospiraceae bacterium
TTGCCAAATGGCAGCAAACCGAGCTTTATCAGTGCTTGAAAGCCGTTACATATGCCTAAAATCAGTCCGTCCCGACTCTCTATCAGCTCGTGTACTGCATCTGTTAGAAGCGGGTTACGAAATAGCGATACTATAAACTTTGCACTGCCGTCCGGCTCATCGCCGCCTGAAAACCCACCCGGCAAAACAAGCATTTGCGCTGATTTTATGGCGGTTTCAAGGGTTTTGATGGACTTACTGAGTATCTCAGGCGTGAGATTGCGGATAAGCACCGTTTCGCACACACCGCCTGCACGCTCTATTGCCGCCGCCGTGTCGTATTCGCAGTTTGTTCCCGGAAAAACAGGGATAACCGCTTTGGGCATGGCGATGGGATTTGTGCGGACCAATGCGGATTTTCGGGTATCTGAGATTTTTGGAATCTCACCCGATTCATTTATCCCCGATTCATTTATCTTAGTGGGAAAAACACTTTCAAGTGGTTGCTCCCACCTGATGCGTAGCGTTTCAATCGGCGTATCGTTTATATTCGGAGAGGATTGTGTGCGCCCCAGCAGTCGATAACCGTGGAGTTCATGAGGTGATTCAAAGATTATACAGCCCCATTTTCGCTCGAATAAATCATCGCTTTCATCTCCTATAAAGCCTATTTTGTTCCCGAGCGACATTTTTATTATGCCGCCGTAAACTCCGCCCGCTTCGGACGACCATGCCGACAGCACCTTGCCTTCACTGCATAAATCGGCATATTTTTCCCAGGCGGCACAAAGCTCTTTGTAATCAGGCATTTCGTTATCGCTCAGCGGGGTTTCAAGCAAATACACATTGTTATCCTCGCCTTTAAAGTCAGAGCTGATTAATTTTTCCGCATCATTTATGCCCACGGCAAACGAAATCAGTGTAGGCGGCACGTCAAGTTCGCCGAAGCTACCCGACATTGAATCTTTGCCGCCGATTGCAGCAAGAGATAGTCCCATTTTTGCCGAAAACGCCCCTAGCATGGCCGAAAACGGCATTCCCCAGCGTGTTGGGTTATCATGTAATCGCGGAAAAAATTCCTGTAACGACAGATGTATGGTTTCTTGCGAAACTCCCGCCGCAATCAGCTTTGCTACCGAGCTGACGACTGCGTAAGCCGCTCCGCCGAACGGGTCTGCCTCCGTGTAGTGCGGGTCAAACCCACATGCCATAACGGATGCTGTTTTTGAGCCTTTTTCGGGGATAAGTGCCGCCATAACCTGTGACGGTGTTGAGGCGGATTCGGCGTTGCCGCCAAATGGCAAGAACACACTCCCTGCGCCTATTGATGCATCGAACCGCTCCACAAGCCCTTTTTGTGAGCAAAAGTTCAAGTCACCGCATAGGTTGAGTAATTTTTCCGTGAAGTTATTGCCTCTTGCAAAAGAGGTTTTTTGCTTCTTACTTTGCGAAACAGACACAGTGGTTGTTCTCTCGGCACCGCTTGTATCAAGAAACTCGCGGGCGATGTCTACGATTTTTTGTCCGCGCCAAAACATAACAAGCCTTTTGCTGTCTGTTACGTGGGCTATTACTGTGGCTTCTATGTTTTCGGATTCGGCGTGTTTGAGCAATGCCTGAACATCAGCAGCGGCAACCACTACAGCCATACGCTCCTGAGACTCGGATATGGCAAGCTCCGTGCCGTTTAGCCCGTCATATTTTGTGGGAATGGTGTCTAAATCTATCTCTACGCCATCGGCTAACTCACCCACCGCAACGGAAACTCCACCTGCGCCGAAGTCGTTACAGCGTTTAATCAGCGCGGTGACACTCGGATTGCGAAACAGCCGTTGTAGCTTGCGTTCTTCAGGCGCATTGCCTTTTTGCACCTCTGAGGCACACTCGCTGACCGTTGCTGTGCCGTGCGATTTTGACGAGCCTGTTGCACCGCCGATTCCGTCACGCCCCGTTCTCCCGCCGAGCAGTACAATCGCATCACCGTTTTTCGGTTTTTCCCTGCGAACGGACGAAAGTGGCGCAGCACCTACAACTGCACCGCACTCCAGACGTTTGGCGACATAACCTTCGTGATAAAATTCCTGTACATAACCTGTTGCAAGTCCGATTTGATTGCCGTATGAGCTAAACCCTTCGGCTGCGGTTTGTGTCAGCTTACGTTGAGGTAATTTTCCGTGTAATGTCTCTTCAATGGGTTTTCTCGGGTCGCCCGCGCCTGTGATACGCATGGCTTGATAGACATAAGACCGTCCGGAAAGCGGGTCTCGGATTGCGCCGCCGATACAGGTGGATGCGCCGCCAAACGGCTCAATTTCCGTCGGGTGGTTGTGTGTTTCGTTTTTAAAAAACAGTAGCCAATCTTCTTCTCCGTGGGTAAATTTTGCTTTAATTTGCACAGTGCAAGCATTGTTTTCCTCGGAAACATCAAGCATGGGGATGCCTCCGATTTTGCGGAGGTGGCGCATTGCGGCTGTAGCGATGTTCATGAGCGTTACGGGCTTATCACCATTTACGGATAAAAACAAATCGTATGCCTCTTTAACACGCTTATCCTTTATGTCGGCAGACTCAATAATCGTGCCGAAGGTCGTGTGACGGCAATGGTCAGACCAATATGTATCAAGCATACGGAGCTCGGTAAGTGTCGGGCTTCTGTTTTCTTTTTTGAAATATTGCTGAGTTATCTGTAAGTCCGGAAGCGACATTGCCAGTTCAAGATTTAACAGCAAGTTTTCAAGCTCCTCGGTTTTCATGTCGGTGAAGCCTGAAATTTCTTCGATTTGAGTATTTTCGCTTGACACTGTGCCGCTTTGCAGCGTTTCGGGCATTTCAAATGATGCCTCCCGATGTTCAAGAGGGTTTATAAGATACGCCTTTACCCGCTCAAAATCTGAGTCTTCAATGCCGCTTATGGCGTATACTTTTGCCGTTTTCACAATCGGACGGTCGCCGCCGAGCAGCATTTGTATACACTGCTCGCAGGAATCGGCACGTGCATCAAACTGACCCGGTAACGGCTCTACGCACAGTAAACGCTCCTTTAAATCAGGCAGAGAGTCCCTGTAGCAAATATCGGACATGGGCTCGCTGAGAACAGTGGAAATTACGCTTCCCTGCTTATCAGGCGGCAGATTTTGTATGTCGTAACGGTTAAAAATCCGCACACTTACACCGCTAAGCCCTAAAACCTCACGCAACTCGGTCTGAGCAGATTTCGCTTCCACATCAAATCCGTTTCGTTTTTCAACATAACATCGCCAAATTTTCATATGATATATTTTATCGGTCAACCGTTTCATTGTCAAGGATTTGCTTACTCAAGTATATTCTTCTTTATGTTCACAGTATTTATGCCTCTTGTGAAGCACTCTGTGCAGAAGGAAATTTTACATTTGCCGCAGGCTTTTTTCACGCCCTCTATGCTGATATAACCCAGACTATCCGCGCCGATTTTTTTGCGTATTTCGTCTATATCCATTTTGTTTGCAATCAGGTTTTCCTCGCTGTCGATGTCTGTTCCGTAATGGCATGTATAACGAAACGGCGGCGATGATACCCGCACATGAACTTCTTTTGCGCCTGCATTTTTAAGGCTTTTTACGATTTTTTCGCTTGTTGTGCCGCGTACTATGGAGTCGTCCACAAGCACTATGCGGTTGCCGCGTATATTTGCTGTCAGAGGGTTAAGTTTCAGCCGCACGGCGGTGTCCCGCTCTGTTTGCGTGGGATAGATGAAGCTTCTGCCTATGTAGTTATTTTTTACAAATCCCGGTACAAGCGGAAATCCGCTTTTCCTGCTAAAACCACTTGCCGCATCGAGTCCCGAATCCGGAACACCGCACACAATATCCGCATCTACGGGATATTCTTCCGCAAGGATTTCTCCCATGTTGTGCCGCGCTTCGTATACACTGAGCCCGTCAATTATTGAGTCGGGACGGGCGAAGTATATATATTCAAATATGCAGATCCCTGAGTGTGCTTTTGCCATGAGCTTTACACCCTCGGAGATTACCTTGCCGTTTTCTGCGATAATCACTTCGCCCGGTAAAATGTCTCGCACAAGCTCAAAACCACAGGCTTCCAGTGCGCAACTTTCGGATGCGATTGCGACCCCGAATTCACTTTGCCCCAAGCACAGCGGGCGGTAACCGTTAGGGTCGCGAACGGCTATCAGCTTATTTTCACTGCTTGCGATTACGAGAGAAAACGCGCCTTGCATCATATCCGCGGCTTTTATAACGCCTTGCTCTGTGTCCTCTTTGACTATGCAATAGGCAATCAGCGACGACACAACTTCGCTGTCGGAAGTTGCTTGAAAGTTCAGCCCATGGGTTTTCAGTTGTTTCCTAAGATTTTGGGCGTTGGTTATGTTTCCGTTGTGTGCCGTGGCAATTCTCCCGGTCAAATATTCCACAACAAAAGGTCCGGCATTTTTCTTTGCGTTGCCTCCCGTGGTTGAATATCTCGTGTGCCCTACGGCAATTTTACCCGAGGGCATTGTCGCCAGCTTGTCCGAAAAGACTTCGCTCACAAGTCCCGTCGCCTTATGGCAGGATAGTTCCAAGTCATTTACAACTGCAATTCCGGCACATTCCTGTCCTCGGTGCTGCAAGGTTAATAGTCCGTTATATGTGATACCGACTGCTTCCGAAGTCGTTAGACAAACCCCGAATACAGCACATTCCTCACGTATCTTATCGTCAAATTTCATAGGTTTTCAAAATCCCTTCTATACCACGGTTAAGGTCTTTGAAAGCCTGTCAAATACCTCTGTGTAGCCGCTTACAAGATCGCCTAAGTCTTGCCTGAATATGTCCTTGTCAAATTTTTCGCCTGTTTCTACATCCCACAATCTGCATGAATCGGGGGATAATTCGTCGCACAGTATGAGCCTGTTTTCATACCGTCCAAACTCCAGCTTGAAGTCCACCAGGCGTATGCCCGCCTTTTTAAACAGTGCGCATAACAATTTGTTGATTTTGAGGGCTTGGCGCATCATTTCCGCAAGTTCGTCATCCGTTGCAATTTCGAGTGCACGAATTTGGCTTTCATTAATCAGCGGGTCTCCAAGTTCATCGCTTTTCAGGCAAAACTCCACAACAGGCTCATCGAATACCGTGCCTTCTTTTGCTCCGTATTTTTTCACAAATCCACCTGCTGCTACGTTGCGTACAATCACTTCCACGCCTACAATTTCTGCTTTTTTAACTTCCACGGTCGCTTCATCAATAATCTCGACCATATGTGTTTCAATACCGTTTTGCTCCAAAAAGCCGTACAGTAAGTTTGAAAAGGCAAAGCCCGTCTCGCCTTTTCCCGGCAGAGCTTCACATTTTTCGCCGTTAAACGCCGTCACGTTGTCGGTAAAGCGCAGAATTACCGTGTTTTCGTCTGTGCCTTGGCAAACAATTTTTGTTTTCCCTTTATATAACTCCATTTCCATTCCCCCTATGTTTATTTACTATAATGCTTTTATTGCTTGCACATCATCTGCCTATAACAGCACTGCTTGCTCGTTGTTTGGGCTTGCGCGTTTTTCTAAATCCGGAAATCTTCGCTCAAGTGCGGCAAATGAGATTTCTACGTCCTCGTGTACCTCTTGCGGCGAGAAGCAACCCAGTGTAACCATGTCTTGCTTGCGAATGGTGTTCCACACAAAGTTCAGCCCTACGTATGGTGTACATCGCCCTGCTGCCATGGCTTTTATGATCATTACAGGTTTTTTTGCGTTGTTTATTATGGAAGCGACTGTTTCCACTTCGATTTGCATGAGAAAGCCTAGACAATTGTATATGTGTACGTAGGTTTCCACGTCGTATCCGTTATCATCTGCAAACAAAATTAGTTCCGGCATATGTGCGCTAAATCCCGGCTTTAGCCCGTTTTCTCGAATCATGTCCGTATAATCGCTAAACCGTTCGATGATTCTTTTGTTTTTGTTTGCGAGTTCTTCAACGCTGGAGTGGTGGAGCAAACAAAACGTAGCACCAATCTTGGCGCTTTCCGCTATCGCTTTTTTTGCCTCGGCGCGTGCCTCTGCTGTGTCGGATACGTTTATTATCGGGGTGTCGATTATTATGAGGTCTTTTCCTGATTTGTCGCGATAGTGGTTAATCGCATCAACAAACATCGGCTGCTGACTTGCAGGTGCCATGACTGCGTTTATTCCGTATTCGGCATATGCTTCAAATATAGGATAAAATTTCTCGCGGGTGTCAAACTTATCCGTTATCATCTTGTCTGCCGATGTGCTTTTATGGCTCCAGCCCAGAAGCCAATTTGTTCCAATAAGCAAACGCGGCAACGATATCCCCGCCACGTCCGTGCGCTCAAACAATTCCGCCATGATACCCTCCTCTATATTGCTGTTTTCACCGTAATTCTAGACAATTTCTTTGCTGTTGTCAATTGAATTTTCGATTTCTATACTCCTTTGGTGTTTGGCCTGTTATTCGCTTAAAAATCTTGCTGAAATGTGCTATGTCGGTGTACCCTACTTGTGCGGCTACTTCGTAGACTTTGTGATGCGTGTCTCGGAGCAGCTCTTTTGCTATTTTCATTCTGTGGGAAATCAAGTATTGCGAAAAACTTTCCTGCATTTCCGTGCTGAACAGTTTGCTCAAATATGTTGGGGTTATGTATAGATGGTTTGCGACTTGTGACAAGGTTATCTCCTTGTGGAAATTATCGTGGATATATTCAAGCGCGGCACTTACAAGATGCTTTACTCCGCTATATGCCGATTGTTCGTTTTCGAGAGTCTCTGCGGGGTTTTCTGCACCTGCATTACCATGAGACCGTGATTCATCGTCACGGATTTTCTTTACGCAGCGTGAAACCGTTTCTAAAAGTATATTCTCATCAATGGGCTTTAGGATATAGTCGTATGCACCGAATTTTATTGCTTCCTT
>WQTE01000127.1 GCA_009786445.1 Oscillospiraceae bacterium
AAAACAGGGGGTATTGCTATTTTATTGTAATTATACGGAGTAATCCCTTGGTACTTCAAGGGTTTATATACAAAAATAGGTGGGTCTACTTGACACTACCGTAGCAAATGGGGGTGATGTAAAATGACCGCCTATGTTAGAAGACGAACTACAAGCTACGGCTATGACAAATTTTACGCATTTGAAGGTTCTCCTGAAAATCACTGTGAAGATACAAAGGTCATAGCCGAGGGTAACACTCGCCGCCAAGCTATACGCAACGCAAAACTAAGCGGATATGATGTTATCATCAAAAGCATTACCCAAACCGTAGAAAACCCACTGAGCATACCTGACACACTCATGCAAGTTGCAGAGCCAAATGCCGACCGTTTCACATGGGAAACATCAGCACTTGACCGGAGCAAAGCCGCTCAACTCGCTTTTGCTGACTACGGCGGCGCAGTTTCAGAGCCTACAGTAGCCTACAATAGCACCTCCCAAAGCAGTACAAAGTTAGATTTTTCAAAAGTGCAGACTTGGGGGAAATCCAAGTCTGAAACAGAAGCAGAGGAGTTAAAAGTAGCACTCAACGAGTTAGACAACGGTATCAAACAAGCCTTTGAAAATGACGGATATGAGCATACTAAACTTTACAGTCGAAGAAATCAACCTCATTGACATTTACAACAAACCAAACCCGCCACGTCGCACAGCCACCAAAACCGAAACAATAACACGCATTGCAGGTGCATACAATTTCATGGACGATTGCATGAAAGAAATCGCCAAAACTGCGGCTATGAAACTCAGCTATTTATCCGATGAAGAATTTGATAAGACGGTGTTTACACCTGCACAGTAAAATAAGCCGTGCGGCTGACTAGTTCGGTGGTCGGTCGCACGGTTCTTTTACTATTCGTTATAATAATGACAGGCGGTTTACTTGCGTATAATATTCTCCCATTTTTCGGAAAATCCTATGTGCCGCAAATCTACCACATTATAATGCTCTCCGAATGTTGAAATCAATTTAGGCATAAACTTATAATAACGCATTATCGCTTATTTTAAATAATGCTATTTTGCAAACTTTCTATTTCATCATAAGTTAAACCGGTGTCCTCCATTATTTCATTTATCGGGCGATTGCGTTTCAAAAGTTTTTTAGCAATTTCAATCTTTGCTCCGTGTACCGCTCCCCACTCACGAGCATAATTATCCCTCTGCTCCTTCAGCCTAGCTTCGTAAAGCTGTCGAGCCTTCTCATCAGCAGATAACTCCATTAAACGCACTGTCGCTTTTCTCATTTCGGGACTTTTTGTAGCTAACATATCCGCATCCTCCTCACTTTTAATATCAAAAAACTTCATCCAATTAAGCAAATCTAAATCTTCGTCTTCGTCAACCACATTTCTAGCTTTTGGCACTTCAAGCGTATAAATCCCTAAAGAATCAGTCAACAAAACCCTATTTTCAACATCATACAATCTAAAATGATGATGATATTTTTCGCTATCTGCAATTAAAGTATGCCCTGTGATGATAATGCTGATAACAGGCTTTATCTTATCATACTGGTCGCTCTCGCCAATCTGCTCAGTAACTAACTTTGAAATATAAAACAAAATTCTCGATTCCATGAACGGCATAGGGTCAATTTGCACCTCAATGTTCAAAACCTTGCCCGATTTAAGTTTCAGTTTTACATCAAGAATACCTAATTTATCGCCCTTATACTCTTGCAATAGAAAAGGATTCATTATTGTTATATCATCATACTCATGAGGCGGTAATTTAAGCACTGCAAGTAAAAAATCAGAAAGAATATCCTTGCCGGTTTCAGTTCCCATAAGTAGCTTAAATATTATATCGCTCATGGGACTAAGTATTTTCAGTTTCTCGTTTTTGCCTTTTTCCATAACCGCACCGCCGTTTTGCTCTTAATTTACAGTAAGTATAGCATATTTCAGCGGCTAATACCATAGAATTTTTATAAACATATATTTTCTCAACTAAAGAGATTTTTCATTCTTCCTATGCGCTTTCCGCTCAGGCGCAATATCACCCATAAATCTCTCAGCACCACGGCGAAGTGATTCCATACTCTTAACATCAGCCTTTAAACTGAAATATTTATCGCACAACTCATATCGCTCTGACCTTAGTTTTTTACGCTCCAATTTCCAAGCGGCGGAAGGTACTGTTGTCCGTCCATTAAAAGCTGAAATAAGATACTGATGTGAAGTTTCATGTGCATTAAGTGCGGCTATATTCTTCACCTTAAAGCTCTCACGCTTACTTTTCGGCAATGCAATATATTCCTGATAAACTGGCTTACTATCATCATAAATCTTCACATTATGCAAATGCAAATCGAGTGTCGCAAGTCGGCGCTCGTGCTTTTTTATTACCCCCGCAAGGTCGTACTGCGACTGTTGCATATCCGTGACCTTATCCGCAAGCTCATCAACCGAGCCTAAATCATTATCCCTCAAAAAATTAACCACATTTGCAAATGCCTGTAAGTCCGCAATCTTCCTAGCATTTGACCGAAACTGCTCAGTAATTTTAATGTTTTGCAAGACATCACTCATAGATGGAGCTTTTTCTATTTGCTCAAACGGTTGCGAGTAAAGCCAAGTTTTCAGCTTTTTAATTCTACCCTTAATCTGCCGAAGTTCATTATTGCTCACAGCAACTTCACGGTTAATATTGCCACGCTCTGTTTTAAAACCTTTCTTCTCCATCCAAGCCGCAGGGCCTAAATGAACTGTCGGAATCTGCTCATTGCCCTGTCGCTCGTAACTTCTATGATCTATATTATTTTTCACCCCCTGATTTTCAAGTGCGGCGTTGCAAAACTCAGACCATGCCTTACGCCACTGCTCCATTTTATCCCTGTCATTCCAGTCAACAGTCGGGATTTTTTTGCCGTTCTTCCTATACGATTTTTGCCCCCACTTTCCATCCTTTTCAATCGGTCGCATAGTGAGCATTATATGAGCGTGCGGATTGCCAACACCAGTATCATGCACACAAATATCTGCACACATTCCATTGTTAACAAATATCTCATCTGCAAATTTTCTTGCCAATTCAATATTTTGCTGTTGTGTTAATTCCCTAGGTAGCGAAACCTCAACTTCCCTCGCAAGCTGTGCAGTTTTGTACCTCTCCGATTGCTCTACCGAGTTCCATAAAACAGAACGGTTTTTGTACTCAGCGGGTGCATTTTCAGGTAATAAAACCTCTGTATGAATAACACCACTCTTGCGGGTGTAGTCGTGGGTACTACCGTCATACTCACTGTACATCTTCTCAGCGGCTCTATATGCGGCTTTGCAGACAGCGGAAGCACCTTTGTAAAGACAGGCACAAAATACTCAAACAGGTACTGGTGTTCAGGAAAACTCCGCTGTGCGGTATGTGGTGCGTTCGTAGTATCGAGGAACAAATACAACAAAGATGGCATAGTAACACGGTTTTGGTACTGCAAAGAGGGTTACTTTTACGGAAAACACAGAACAAATAACGATGGCGTACACATAGGCTGTAACAGCAATCTCATAGGTGATAGAGCGTTGATTGGCTGTGTAAAATATGCACTGCAACACTTGAACATACTGGACGGCAATTTCACGGATAGCCTACAGGCAGACTTGTTAGACTCGATTGAGGACCGAGAGCTTGAAAACACCAAACCACTGCAAGATAAAATTGACAGAATCACGGACAAGAAAAACAAAATCATTGATTGGTGTCTTGATGGAAAAATAGACGATGACGAAATGCAAGCTCTAACCGAGAAGTATCACAAGGAAATAGCAGGACTGAAAACCCAAATCGCCGAAGCGAATAACCGTAACAGCTTTATCGAAAATGCAAAAGACAACATAGAGCTGACATTAAACGCCATGAGAGATATTTTATCCCAAGAAGAAACAACGCCAGAACTTTATTCCGAAATAGTTGAAAAAGTTCTGCTATACGAAAATCACGAAATAGATATTTATTTCAAACACATCTTTGAGCCTGTGCGACTAAAATACGCAACATCAGGCAGAGGACAAACGTACAAAGTGGACTGCACACCACGAGCGGCGGCATAACAGAGATTAAAGGTAGTTATATGGTGGCGCCGAGGGTGCCAGAAGCGAACATATGACAACTCTCAAAAACCAGAGTTGTCATATGTCACAAAAACAACACAAACGGTTGCAATACCAGTGTTTCACATAAGTTATCAACTACTCAGATTTTTTAGTTTAACGCTAATGTCTGAAAGGTCGTCAAACGCATGAATGCAAAGTTCATTTGTTAAATTTCATCGCAAATGCTTGACATTCATTTATGCAAAGTATACACTATCCATGTTGATCGTGTTGCAGAAACCTGCGAGGCCTGCAACCTGGAGAGTTCCTGCGGGAGCTCTCTTTTTATCTAGGAGGTATTTATGGCAAAAGGCAAACCATTTCTAACCTATACTCAGCAACTTGACAAGTTGGCAGACGATAAAAATCTAGTCATTAATGATAGAGATTATGCTGAGTCTGTTCTCAAACATATCGGTTATTATTCGCTCATAAGCGGATATAAAAAGTTGTTCAGAAACCCTACAACGCGCAAGTTCAAAGACAATACAACCTTTGATGAAATTGTTGCTTCAATGAACCCATTCAATGAACCCATTTAAAAGTAACTATTGTATTTTATAGGGGAATTTTGTATAATTGATTTCAAATTATTGCTATGTGATATGGCGTAGCGACTTTACAGTAGGAGAATACGATGCTTGAACTTCGGAGAATAACTCACGATAATTGGAATGCAGTTGAAAAATTGAAGTTGGCTAAAGGGCAGGAAGGTTTTGTTGCACCCAACTTATATAGCCTTGCTGAAGCATATGTGGATTTAACAAACAACGAAAAACCACCGATGCCTTTCGCTATATATTTCAATGATGAGTTGGTTGGCTTTGCAATGATGGAATTCTGCGAGTTAGACGAAGATGAGTTGCTTTATAAATACTATGGCGACAAGTCTACATATAACCTTTTTCGATTTATGATTGATGAAAAGTATCAAGGTAAAGGGCTGGGTCGTGAAGCGATGCTGAAAATCCTCGATTACTTAAAGACTTTTCCGCAGGGGAAGGCTGATTCAATTTCATTATCATACGAACCGACGAACGATGTCGCAAGAAAACTGTATGTATCACTCGGCTTTGTAGAAACAGGGTATCTTTATGAAGAGGAGATGGTAGCTCGTCTTGAATTGTAACTAAACGTTATACCTAAAAGATGAAACTGTTTATCCCCAACCCTGCTCATGTTGTCTGCGATAAATTTCTCCACCTATTTCCCAATAAAGCTGAATCAATGCCTTATTGACTACTTTCATAGCTTCATACTGACTTTTGTAAATCAAATCTTTTATTTCAGTTATGAAGTCCTTATAAATTGTTAAATCTTGCACTTTTCTCTCACCGCCTTTTAAACCTAGTTTTCTGATTTACGAACCAAAATGCCTTTAGTATAAACAAAGATAACTCGATTGCCGCTGACAAGTTGCTCGTACCATGTTTTAGATATTTTCTCGTGCTTACTCATATCCCAAATGTTACCCAGCTTGTCAAAGTCGTGTGGTTTAAGTTTCTGAATATGATAATCCATTATTTAATCTGCCTTTTCTAAAAGTAAATCCAGGTTAAACCTCCACTTCATCACATGCGATATAATCATTCCACAGTTTGAGCAAAAGTAATATTGAATACTGAGAATGTCGCATTTATGTTGTAGCGCGACTTCCCGAAAATAATACAGAACGGGCATATCGCATGTGTACCCAATGCCCGGGAAAGTAACTATTAGCTTTTTATTTGAGTTATTACTACGCAAAAACATACCTTTTGCTTCTGCGCCCTCTTTAGATTGCACTTTGAAATTGCTTTCGTGTATCATAAAAAGCACCTCGCTACTTTTGCATTTACTCAGTAGGGGGGATTATGCCTTAAATTCAGCTAAGAGTAAACGTATAATGAGAAATGACTTCACATTTTGTTCTGATGAGTGCTTGCTTTTTGGTGGTTTCTTATTGTATAATACGCATAGTTGGGGTATGCGTTTGCGGACGTATACTCGTGAGGGTCGAATTTTCTCGGCTCTCTCTTTAACTGTAACAGGTAAAGCATAACAACAGAGCAGATGGTTTTTGGCTTGTCGGTAATATTTATACTTCGAGAGAGAAGGTGTACATGAAAAAGGAAACCTTGTTACCAATAATAGCTCCAATATGTGTAATTGCTTTAGGTGCTCTTATTGCATACGTTTTTCACTTGTTCATACACGAATGGGCTTGGGTTACTCTTGCACTTGTTTATTGGGGCGGTTCGTTTTTGATTGCATATAAAGCGTTAGGAAAAGAGGGAATATCGTCACTATTTCAAAAACCTTTGGGGAGCAAGAGGTGGCTGATATTATCTATTGTCGTTGGCTTTATACCGCTATCTATCCTGCTTTTGAATCTTAATTTACTTGTTTCGTATCCACTGATAACAGTACTTTGGATAGTATTTGCTTTCATAAATCCATTTTTTGAACAGGTATTTTGGAGAGGGTATCTTTTGCAGAAATTGCCTTTCCGTTCCGGATGGCGTGTTACATATTCAACAGCATTGTTTGTACTCAGCCACCCTCTTATGTGGGGAATATTTTCAATCGCTAATCGCAGTTGGATGGCTATGGTATCACTTGTAGTTATGGGTGCAGTTTGGAGCATTGTCTATCTTAAAACCAAATCTTTACGTTGGTGTTATATTTCTCATGTTATGGTGAATATCGGAAATCTAACCGTTTTTGTTTTCTTAAATCTCTATAT
>WQTE01000128.1 GCA_009786445.1 Oscillospiraceae bacterium
TTATGCTTAAAATATTCGGCAATATATAACATGTCACTAGCCAAAAGAAGCCCCCCCCCCCCAATTGAGGAATAAAACACTTGCTTGCTTCCTATATGGTCTGTGAAAATTATTTTTTTATCCGCTTTTATGTCATAGAATATACCGCAAAAACTGCCGCGAAACTCATTAAAAAACATTTCACCGCTAGTCCTATACATTTCTATGATGCAATCTTTGAATGAGGTTTTATTGTATCTTAAAACTAAGGTAAGTGAGTTTAAAACCACTCCTTCGATTAGAATAAAATACTCGCTGTCCGAAAAAAACACCTTGTCATTCATAAATTTATTAATAGTTAGTCGCTCTACGTAAAGGCCCTGCGCCTGTATAAAATCGTTGACCATATTTCTCTTTGGGACATCCAATTGTTCGAATATGCTTTTACTATCCTTTTGTGTTCTACGCGACTCTGATAAAGCAATAAAACCCGGCATAACTATTCCCTACCTATCTACTGTGCATTCGCAAATAATTACACCCCTTAATGCGGGTAAAAGTGATGTAATAATAATGCGAGGCAAAGCTAATATATTTAAAATTATACTAAACGGCAATTTTCGTAATGGCTCGTAAGTTATGTTGGCTTGCTCATACCAGTAATCAGCAAAAAAGATATCGGTAGCCATGAAGCCAGCAGTGCGCAGGTGTTTCAGTAACGTAAAGGGTGAGAACCAATGTCTATGATCAGTGTTTATACCCTCTCGCGTCCTAAAAGCAAATCTTAAATTTTGAAGCCAGAATGCATTTGGCACTGTAATGATGATATTGTCAAAGCAATCCCCATAGTTGGTTTTTATTGCATCCAAGAATACACTCGGGTTATCAATGTGTTCTAAAACATCAGGGAGTAACAGGCAATCAAACTGCTCTCCGATGATAGGGTTATCCTCTCGGGGGGGGGGGCGGTGATGTCTATACAGTGAGTATCAGAATAGCCCAGCGAACTAACATAATCGACAGCTTGCGAGTTTATGTCGATTCCAACAACTTTTGCGGCTGAGCGGCATAAATTGCCATGCAACCACGTGCCGTTTTCTATATTTTCATCAATCAATTCAAGGTGATTGCAACAACCGATATGTATAACTTTTTTTCCTTTAACTTTTTCTACTAGATATCTATCTTTCCTGTATCGCTTTGAATTAAGTTTATTTTTCAAAGAAAAAACCTTACCCGAACTAAGCTCAACCCCTGATAAAAAGTTCTTACCGTCAATAATATTCATAATGTTTAATCCTTACATTCACAATTTTTTGATGACTTCTTCATCACGACAAAAAACCTACTGTAAACAGATCGGAGCTTGTATATCGAAAATAGTCATATGGAGAACCGTGAGTCCAGTACATAAACGGAGAATTCAAAACAAGTCGGCCATCGTCTTTCATTATTCTGGAAATCTCACAAAGCAACTCACTAGGCTGCTTTATATGCTCAAGCACATCAGAAAGAATCACCTGTCTATACTATTTGCTAACTTTTGAATACAGTCTACAAACTCGGGATAGACCACTTCGGCATTGCTCATTTTTTCCCAGATTTTCCTGGCATTTTTGCGGTAATTTACATAATCGTCATCTGAGACATTCCAAAAATATTTTACATTTTCAGCAATCTCCGCACTTGATACATATTGAGGTAATAGCTTTCCGTTAACACCGGACTCTATAATTTCAGAGACACCCCCAACTGCTGTAGCTATTACAGGAATGCCAAAAGACAGTGCTTCCATGATGGAAACCGGAACCCCCTCACTCTCGCTGACATTTATGAAAAGGTGGAAAGGATTGTCTTTATAATATGCCATAATTTCAGGATTAGGAACAGCGCCTTTCCACTCGTACTTTATATTTTTTACTGGAGATAATAATGAGTCCGCTAACTCCGTTGATTCATCAAATAAGGGACCTGAGCCAAAGTGAGTCCAACGAATAGGTATGTCGCCAATTTGAGATAGTGCTTCAATTAATAGGGGGATTCTCTTAACGCCGACAACATATGAGCATGACACTATCCGCAGAACATCACGATTACTTGATACAGCAATACCATAATCCCTTGCTGCCAGTCGAGCAATAGTAATTTTATCTTTAGCTATCCCATGCGTATTCACAAGATATTTGTACCCATCTCCGTTTTCCGGAAAATGATGTGAAATCTCTCTTACGAATAATGTCCGCATAGGTATATACTTATCTCTGGCGTATTGCTCATAAATATCATAGCGGTGATTTCTTGACACAACTATGCTGTTGGGGAAGTGTTTTTGCAACAACAGCGCAGTAAAAGCCGGATCATACAACCAATGAGCATAAAACACTATTCTTTGGTTTCTATCTACCCCATTTCGCAATAAGTGTTTTTTTGCATTTCGACACGCAAGCAGAGATATCCACGCAAAATTAACAAGCAAAGCAAACGTATAGGGTCTCATTTTTCCTGATTTTTTTAATATGGTAACCTCTTCCCACCACTGCTTACACCACAATATAGAAATAAGGCTAAATATTAACGAAAAAATTCCACTCCCGTGTTTGCCAACGGCATAAGCTACACAGTTATCTGGAATGTCTCGCTTTGGTTCTCCGCGTCTATTACGAGAAGGAAATATGAAGACAGGGTTTTTGTGGTATCCTATTTCAGATTCTATGAAAGCTTCATTTACTTTATCCCACGGGAACTTCGCAGTGAGTAATACAGTGACCATGTCGTCAGAGTTTATATTTTTCACAATCTTTCCTCATTTCTTATCTAAGTTGCCTTCTCGTACAATACACAATAACGACGGTTCACATTGTGATTAAAACAGTTTATCGTCAATAATTCTGCTTCAACTCCCTCACAAAATCTACAGTCGAACAATCATCAAGCGGCAGTTTTACGGGTTTGCCTTCTTTTGATGATTTGTAAATTGCGAGTATCAGCTCTATTGACCTTTTTCCCTCAAGCGCTGTTATAGAAGGCTCACGATTGTTTTCAAGAGCATCTATAAAGTCAGCATAAAGCGGTGCATGTCCAAACCCATATACATTTGGAGGATTCTCAGAAAACTCATCCTTCACGGATTCCAGAGTATCAAGTCCATCCTCAAAAGCCCATTCTTCAATGCGATTTACTGAAGTGCCGCCCAACTTCGCGGTGCCACGTTCGCCAAACACATATAGCGTTTCTTCAAGGTTTTTAGGGTATACATTCACTGTGCCTTCGATTAACCCTAAGCTACCATTTTTAAACTTAACGACCGCTAAACCCGTATCTTCAGCTTCTATATAAGGATGTGCAAAGTTCTCTGTGTAGGCAAATACCTCATCGACTTCACTATTCATGAGCCATCGCAGCAAATCGATGTTGTGGATACATTGATTCATAAAGCAACCGCCATCTTGCGCCCATGTGCCGCGCCATTTTGCCTGCTCATAATAGCTTTTCCCTCTGTTCCAACGTATATGGGCAGCAATATGACTGATACGACCAAAGCGATTTTGAGTTACAGCACTATGCAACTTCTGCACAGAGAGATTAAATCTATTTTGATGGCAGCAACTGACTGTGACATTATTTTTTATTGCTGCTTTCATAATATTGTCTGTGTCCATCAGAGATAGTGCAATAGGTTTTTCAATCAGAATATTTACTTCTTTGCCAATGCAGTCCAAAGCGATTGCCGCATGATTGCCGCTTTCCGTTGCGATAGCGGCAATATCTATTTCATTGCTTTGCAGCATTTTCTCATAATCTGTGTAAATACCGACCGTTGTTAAGTTAAACTTCTCTGCAAGACATTCCGCATTTTTTCTATCAGTATCACATAACCCAACAATATCCAAGTCATTATCTATAGCTGCTTTTATGTGATTTGGGGATATTCTGCCGCACCCAATTAGAGCATATCTAAGTTTTTTCATACTGTGTTTCCTATAGTAAAATGATATTATCACGCAGAGTTATATCTCGCATTGCGTTTTTTGTGTCGAAAATAACCTTTGCAGATTTTTGAACCAGACAATAATCCACATTAGTGTGGCATGTAGTAATGACAACAATATCGTACTCGTTTATTGATTCGGCGGTAAGGGCGGGTAGGGATGATTTTTTAGTGCCTTTGTATCTATATTCCTGGATATATGGGTCAAAATACTCAACGCATGAAAATGATTTTTCAAAGCACTCTATAACTTTAAGTGCGGGACTTTCGCGGTAGTCGTCTATATCTTGCTTGTACGCAACGCCGAGAATCAAAACCTTAGCGCCGTTTAAAGCTTTGCCACGTTCGTTTAAAATTTTTGCACATCTGTCAACCACATACTGCGGCATGGCAGTATTTATCTCACCCGCTGTTTCAATAAGCCTGGTATGATAGTCAAATTCTCTAGCTTTCCAAGTAAGATAGAATGGGTCAAGAGGGATACAGTGACCACCTAGCCCCGGACCCGGATAAAAGGCCTTGAAGCCGTAAGGTTTTGTTTTTGCAGCCTCAATAACCTCCCACACATTTATTCCCATTTTATCACAAATAATAGCCATTTCGTTAGCCAGTGCGATATTTATGTTGCGATATGTGTTTTCCAGTATCTTTTCCATCTCGGCAACTTTTGGCGAAGACACCTCAACGATATCACTTTCAAGTACTTCGCGATACAAAGTGGCAATAACCGCGGTTGCATCAGCACCCACGCCGCCAATGACCTTTGGCGTATTTTTTGTTTTGTATATCAAATTGCCGGGGTCAACTCTTTCGGGAGAAAAACCAAGGTAAAAATCTACACCGCACTTTAAGTCTGATTCTTTTTCAAGTATCGGCAGCAGTAACTCTTCTGTTGTTCCGGGGTATGTAGTGCTTTCAAGCACCACGATGCTTCCCTTTGTCATGTATTTTCCAATTACATGACAAGAATCGCGGACATAGCTGATGTCCGGTTGCTGATATTTATCGAGCGGAGTCGGTACACAGATGGCAATAAAATCAGCTTCATTAATTTTAGAAAAATCGGTGGTTGCAGTTAGAAATTTTGTTGAGACTACATCAGAAAGCTCTTTATCAACAACATCGCCAATGTAATTATGCCCTTCATTGACCATATCTACTCTTGAAGACTGTATATCAAATCCGATAGTCTTGTATCCCGCTTTGGCTTTTTCAACAGCAAGAGGAAGTCCTACATACCCAAGACCTATAACACCTATCACTACTTCACGGTTTATTATCCCATTGATGTAATCAGTTTTATTTATCACCGCTTGTCTCCTCATGTTTTAACAAAAGATTGTTGCCGTTTAGTATACCATACAGTCGCCCACATTTGCAAGAAAAGTCAATCTTTTAAGCAGCCGATAGGGACTACATGAATTCCATCTTTTGTAGTGTAGGCAATATTTCCGCCTGTTATAACCATAAAAAAGTCCGGCTCTCTTACAATCTTCTTTTCTTTATTCTTAGTCACAATAAGCTTTTTTAGTTCTCTAAGTTTTTCAATACCTTGATCGATATACAGATTGCCCAATTTTGCTTGAACAAGACCGTACTTACCGTTACTAAAGTGTATGACATGGTCACATTCCAGACCGGTCCTGTCTCTGTAATGCCTTAAAAAGCCGCCGCTTTTTCCGCTGTAGACACTCAAGTCCCTATTGACCAAATTCTCAAATAGAAATCCGAATGTTTTTGGGTCTAAGGCAAGCTCTTTAGGTGAAACCTCTAACACACTGCAGGCGATTGCCGGGTCAATAAATCCTTTTTTTGCAGAGGTTCTGATACTTGTCTTTGAGCGGATATTGGGATTCCATGCAGGCACTTCATCTATGACGTATAACCTTTTGAGTATATTCATATAGCCCATTAGTGTTTGATTCGTGACATCACCGTAGTTATATCGGACATCATCATAGATACTTTGATCTGAATTTATGGTCGCTACATTTCGCGCATAAGATTTAAGGATGTTTCTTGCAAGCTGCGGATTTCTCGTTGTGTTGTCTATTCTGCTAATATCCTCTTCGCACAGGATAGTAACGTAACTTTTTACTATATGCAGGGCTATTTGCTCATCTTCTTCTGTTACGGCAGAAGGAAATCCGCTTCTGCAAGTCAAATAGGCAAGTCTCTCATAATCTATATAACTTGTTTTTCCGTCTACGGATGCCACGCCGTCTACTATGTCCTTTAGGGAGATACTTCCGTTAGAATCACCGGACTCAAAAAGTGTCATAGGTTTCATCTCTATTAATGAAAATCTGCCTAACCCTGAATGTCTCCCTTTATTTAGTTCGTCATTTGGGGTGGCAGAGCCGGTCAGAATATACAGCCCTTTTTTGTGTTTGTTATCTACATCGGTTTTTACAGCATTCCACAGACCGGGGATTTCCTGCCATTCGTCGAGAAGTCTGGGGTTTTCTCCATCAAGCAATAGTGATATTTTGTTTTCAGCAATCCTCATGCCGGTTTGCCTTGTATTTTCATCTTGAAAGTTTATCTCGCTTTTCGCGAACTGTCGCGCACTTGTGGTTTTGCCACACCATTTAGGACCTTTAACCAGTAAAGCCCCTGTAACTTTGAGCATTAATTCAATTTCACTATCAACAATTCTCTTGATATACGCCATAAGATTCACTCCCTGCTATAGCATTAGCATATCATCGTTTTAGCAAATTGTCAATTTTTGTTTTAGAATTTTGCCCGTTTTCGTTTTAGTGTTTTGGAAAATAGAAGCAGCAAATGTAGCAGTCAAGTAAAGTAGACATATTTTTTATTATTTATTTCAAGAAGTAGACAGCTCGGCTGTAATTTGATTTTTGTTAGTAGACAAAAAAGTGATA
>WQTE01000129.1 GCA_009786445.1 Oscillospiraceae bacterium
AATGAGCGGGCAATCAATAGTCTTGGAGGAGCTAATCTCTCGCTTCAAGCTAAGAGATACAGAAGACCAAAAACTCCTCTCGTAGGAACATCCATGAAACCTATTATCTGTTAGCATCACCGAATCTAAAAATTAAGCGCAAGTATAGAGTAAATTAAGTTGACAAGTGGCTATGAGACTTGTAACATAGGGGTAGAATACTTAGGAGGTCTCGTTACACATGAAAAAACTGGCTTTATTTCTTGCGCTGGTGATGATTATCACACTTATTCCGCTATCGCTTTCTGCTATGGCGGAGGACGGTACTTTGATATGGGAAATGACCGAGGACGATGTCCTATCATTTCTGGCAGACCCGGAGGGGCATGAATTTCTCAGACCTGCGCACAGCGGTGGACGTCCTGTTTACGACGTTGATGCAGACGGCGGAATACATATTAGCAACAGAAATGCTGATTGGCAGTCTGTTGATATCAGAGACGACTGGATGGAAGAAGGACAGGTATATACGATTGTTGCGGAATTTCGCTCAAGCGAACCTGCCCTGTTTCGTATTATGAACACCGATTCACCCTATGCAACCTTAGCGATTACAGGAGAGCCGGACACATACGGGACGGTAGTATTTGTCACCGGAATAGTTGAAGGGCAAAGGGGTGTTCGACTCACTACTCCTAATGGTGTCCACGTTGATTATACAATAGCCGGTATCCGCATTTACGAAGGCAATATAGCAAGCGAAGTGGGTGCTGCCGAGTGGTATATGAATGTGCCGTCGCTCCGTGAATTATTCAGCGATTATTTTTTGGTTGGCAACATAATGGAACCGGGTGTAATTGACGATGCGAGTACAGTCGAGATGTTTTTACATCACTACAATTCCGTAACTGCCGAAAACTCTATGAAACCTGAAAATGTATCACCAAGCAGAGGTGAGTGGAACTTATCCGGACCAAACAGGCTTGTAGATTGGGCAAATTCCAACGATATTCGAGTCCACGGTCATACCTTGGTATGGCACAGCCAGTCTGCGCCTTGGTTAACGGAAAATGAAGACGGTGAGCCGCTGACTCGCGCCGAAGCCAGAGAAAATATGGAGTACTTCATAACTTACTATGTTGGGCACTTCGCAGGTCGTGTAGCTGCATGGGATGTTGTGAACGAGGCGTTTACCGATGGTGTTTCAGCTAATGCACCCGGCGAAGCATGGAGAGATAACCTCCGCACAAACTCACCATGGTTTTTAGCTTATGCCAATGGCTTGGACGAAGCAGCGGGAGAATGCCCCTCCGACTATATCTATGATGCCTTTGTGTTCACACGCCTTGCCGACCTCAATGCTGTCCTGTTCTATAACGATTTTAACGAAGAGCAGGTCGGCAAACGTGAGGCTATAGCAGCAATGACTGAAGAGCTCAACGAACGTTGGAGAGATGACCCGCGCAATGACGACCCCGATCGTTTACTGATTGAAGGTCTGGGTATGCAGGCACATTACTGGACGGATTGGCTTGATCCGAATGATGTAAGAGATACCATTGTTCGTTTTGCGCAGACAGGGGCACGAGTTGCTATCACTGAACTTGACATACCAATAGGGCATTGGAATTCCTTCGGGGCTCGTGATTATGATAATTTAGCGCATCAGGCCGAGCTATTTGGTGCGTTGTTCGATATTTTTGTGGAATATTCAAATTATATTGACAGCGTAACACTATGGGGCAGAGCTGACCATCAAAGCTGGCGTGCTCAAGGATTTCCGCTATTGTTCGACGGCAGACTGAATCCGAAACCGGCATTTTGGTCGGTAGTAGAGGTAGTAGACCCCGAAGCCGCCGCTGCATCAAGACCTCAGGTAGAACCGCCGGAGCCCGAGCCGGAAGAGCCGCCGGTGGAAACTCCCGCACCGACTCCCGACCCAACACCGACGCCCCCTCCGCCTCAGCCCGAACCGGAACCCGAAACAAACAACTTCCCATGGTGGATTTTTGTGCCAATCATCGTCATATTTACAATTGTATTCGCTGTGGCCGGAAAGAAAAAAAATAAGAAGAAATAGTCGTACGAGCGCAGTTAATATCTCTCAGATAGCCTGATGTAAATACTTCCTCAAAGTCTCACGCACAGCGCCCGGCTTTGTTATCTGCATCCTGAAGTAATCCTCTATTTTTTCACCTAAGCCCGCCTCATATAAATCCACTCCGCAGATGGACTTATTTGAGAGAATCGGGCTTAGTTGCTCTTTTAGTGTATCGGGCTGACCGAGCCGTATGTCTTTTAATGCCTCACACAGCTCCGGGAGCATTGGGTCGGGTGCAAGAGGCATTTCATTGCCCTCGTCGTCCACTGCGAGTAAATATCGAAGCCATCCTGCAATGGCGAGTGGTATAGCCACAAGGTTTGCGGTATCAAGCTCGGGATGTGCCATGTATGCCTTGATTGTTTCGCCGAATCGAATTGCTACTTTTTGACTTGTTTCCGTTACAATTCGCTGAGGAGTGTCGGGCAAAAACGGATTGGGTAAACGCTTTTCTATAACTTCCTTCAGGAAGTCCGGCGGATTTATTATTTTTGGGTCTACCACAACCGGCATACCTTCAACATAACCTAAACGATTTGCCAGAGCAACCATTTCTGAGTCATTCATCATGTCGGAAACCTTCTTAAACCCCAGCAAACAGCCAAAAACAGAAAGTGCCGTATGCAGAGGGTTAAGGCAGGTGGTGACCTTCATCTTTTCAGCTTTGCCAACGATTTCCCTGTCTGTCATGTACACCCCGACCTTCTCCAGCGGAGGCCGCCCGTTCGGGAAACTGTCTTCCAGCACCAGATACTCGGGCATTTCAGCATTTACAAACGGTGCAGTGGCTGTTTCTTTTTCTGTCACATGGGGAGTCATATCGCTAATGCCAAGCCTTGTGAGTTCTTCATATACAGCATCATCCGGATATGGCGTAATTTTGTCAATCATGCTCCACGGATAACTCACTTTGCTTTCGTCTGATAGGTAATCTATAAACGCACTTTCTACAAACCCTTTTGCGTGCAATCCCTTGGCGACGGTGATAATTGCGCCTTGCAATACATCTCCGTTTTTGCTGCAATTATCCATGCTGACAAGTGCAATAGGTGCGCCGCCCGCTTGAAAACGCGAGTACATAAGCGATGCCACAATACTCATAATATGATTCGGAGCACCCGTGCCGTGCTCTATATCAGCAGCCACAACCGGAAGGAGATTTTGCTCCGAATCGTAGAGTGCATAACCCTTTTCCGTTATTGTAAAGCTTACCATCTGCAAAGACGGATTTCTGAAAATATCACAGAGCATTTCCCACTGTGAATCATCTGCACATATGGATTTTGCTATTGATGCAATCACTCTTTTCTCCATACTCCCGTCAGCACCCAGACCTATTAGCAGCGCTAAATTGTCAAACGGTTTAAACGCTTTGTTAATAATCTCAAAATCAAAAGTCTCAACAGCAACGATTCCGCTTTTAGTAAGCCCCATATTAAGCAAACTCTGTGATAAAGCCGCTATATATGCTCTGAAAATATTTCCCGCACCGAAATGCACCCACTGCGGTGCTTCAGCAGTAGCTGCAAGCATTTTTTCTATGTCAAACTCCGGTAGTGCTATGTCTGCATTTTCCCAAGCTGCTCTGTCTTTTAGCCCTTTATAATTTAGTTTCATTATGTTGCTCCTTAACCATTGCCTCCCAAAGACCGTTTAGATATGCGGCACCTAGTGCTCGGTCGTAGAGTCCGTATCCGGGACGACCTGTTTCTTCCCATATCATGCGCCCATGGTCAGGGCGAATATAGACATCAGGGCAAGTTTCAAATACGGCTTTGACAACCTCATACATATCCAAATCGCCATCTGTCGAAAGGTGGCTCGATTCCCTGAACTTGCGGTGCCCCAGATGTTTTACGTTTCTTATGTGCATACATGCGACTCTGCCCATTTCGCCAAAGCGCCTGACTATTGAGACGACATCATTGTTTACATTTGAAGCAAGTGAACCTGTGCAAAGACAAAGGGCGTGACTCTTGGAGTCATGGAGTACGATGATTTTTTCAAAGCCCTCCATGCTGTGTGCGATTCTGGGCAGACCAAATATCGGCCAAGCAGGGTCATCGGGGTGACATGCCATTTTCACGCCGCACTCCTCACAGACAGGGATTACGGCATCGAGGAAATATTTAAAATTAACAAGCAAGTCCTTGGCAGAAACTGACTTGTATTTTTCCAGAGTGGTTTCAAGTTCGGCAAGGCGCTCGGGTTCCCAGCCCGGAAGCGAAAACCCGCCGCTTTCTTCCGTTGTTTTTCGTACTATGTCAAGAGGCCCCATGCCCTCAAGCTCTGCCTCGTCAAAGTACAGGCTGTTTGAGCCGTCTTCGGGAATCTCGCGGGCAAGGTCGGTACGCAACCAGTCGAAAACAGGCATAAAATTGTAGACAATCACTTTCACCCCGCACTCGGCAAGATTGCGTATTGTAGTTTTATAGTTTTCAATGTACTCATCACGTTTTCCGGAGCCCATCTTGATATCCTCATGGATATTCACACTCTCAATCACCTCGCACTCCAGTCTTGCGGCATGGACTTTTCCGATATATTCGGCAATTTCGTCTTTTTCCCAGACTTCCCCCGCCGCTTTGTAGTCTAAAAAGCCCATAAGCCCTGTCATACCCGGGATTTGCTTTATGTGTTTAAGTGCAATAGTGTCACTTTTTTCTCCGAACCAACGAAATGTCATTTTCATAAGCCTAAATACCTCTCTACATTATTGTACGATATATCCTCTACCATTTTGCCGAGAAATTCCATGTCGGCAGGGTATTCGCCATTTTCTACCCAAACGCCTATTATGTTGCATAGTATCCTGCGGAAATATTCATGGCGCGTATAAGATAAGAAGCTGCGGCTATCTGTGAGCATACCGATAAAATTCCCGAGAACGCCCATGCTTGCAAGGTTTTTAATCTGTGCTGCCATGCCTTCTTTCGTATCGTTAAACCACCATGCACTGCCATGTTGAACCCAGCCCGGAGCACGTGAATCCTGAAAAGCACCGCTTGCACATGCAAGAAGCGCATCATCATTCGGATTTAGTGAATATAGTATCGTTTTGGGTAGCGCGTGGGTTCTATTGACCTCGTCAAGCAGTCTCACTAGTGCTGCACTGCTGTCACGCGTAGAAATACAGTCAAAACCTGTATCGGGTCCGAGCTTATTAAACATGATGGAATTCACGCTTCTCGCTACGCCGTAGTGAATCTGCATGACCCAACCGCGCTCTGCGTATCCCTCTGCAAGACGGAGCAATATCGCGGTTTTATATGCATCGGTTTCTCTATTATCAGGCACATATCCCTCTAGAGCTTTTTTGAAGACAGCTCTCGCAATATTTTCGGGGTCATCCGACCACGGAATATAGTCAGCTCCGTGGTCAGATATATTACAGCCGTGCAAAGCGAAGAAATCCATGCGATTATATAGCGCAGAGCACATATCATCAAATGAATTTATATTTATACTGCTTGCTTCCGATAATGCTCGTAAATATTCTGCAAATCCGGGTTTTTCTATGTTAATTGCTTTATCAGGGCGATATGTCGGAAAAACATTTACATCCCAAGTCGGGTCATCTTGCATCATTTTATGCCACTCAAGGGTATCTATCGGGTCGTCCGTTGTGCCGATATGCGTGACACCGGATTTTTTGATAATACCCCGAACGGTCATATCAGGTTGAGATAGCCGCTCATTGCAAATTTTACGGATTTTTTCTGCATTTTCAGGGCTTAGTATCAGGTCGCAATCAAAATATCGCTTTAATTCAAGATGTGTCCAGTGGTAGAGCGGGTTGCCTATAGCTTTAGGCAAAGACTCGGCGAATTTGAGAAACTTATCCTTGTCGCTCGAATCACCCGTGATGTATTTTTCGTCTACACCGCAGGCTCGCATCATCCGCCACTTGTAATGATCGCCACCAAGCCACGCATTCGTGATGTTCTCTAGATTCACATCGAGCGCAATGTCCTTAGGCGACACATGGCAGTGATAGTCGATTATCGGCATTTTAGCGGCATGGTCATGGTATAGGGTCTTTCCCGTGTCATTTTCAAGTAAAAAATCGCTGCAAATAAATGGCTTCAAAATATCACGCTCCTTGTGAAATATTGTTGTTGTAACCATTATAGCAGAAGATTTAGTAAAATGAAATATGTTCTATTTTTTTGAGTTACCCCTTTTTTATTTGTGTCAATTGACAAGTTTCAAGTCGTAATATCACAGTAATATCACAGTACTGACAAAATTGTTGACTTTTCTGTGAACATTGTGATACCATAGACGTTAAAGACCACACAGGTTGGTCGCAGCGACCGTGAAGTGTAGCAAGCACGACACGGCGTTAGTAGGGAAACGACATTGAGCTTCGCGCCTACAAACACGGATTTCTCCGTCACTACGACTTGAATCATTATATCTAGATTCATGGATTTTATCAAGGCTATCTTTAGGTTGACGGGTATCCGTGGCAAACGCTAAATAATATTTGGCGCGGTAGGCAAGGCAATTTTGCCCCTTCTGTGCCTCTTTGTGTGGTCTAAACTAAATGGTGGGACAATAAAATGCGAAATCGTAAATCATTGAAACTATCACATCAGCTCGTTTTGGGGATGATGTTGTTTGCGATTCTTGGGTTGGGAATAGCCGTT
>WQTE01000130.1 GCA_009786445.1 Oscillospiraceae bacterium
CCCCCGTCCCCCTGCTTCGCTCCCCCGTCCCCTTGCTTCACCCCTCGACTAACACTGCGAAGACTAAGAACCGCTCGTCATCGTCTATCCCGAAAGTACATGTTGAGAGTAGCATGAAGCGGCTCGCATCACGTGGAGCGTTCGGGAAGCCTCTGATTGCCCTGTCGGTGTCTGTAAATGACAGTGTATATGCAAGATTCCATGCATCTGTCATTCTTGTGGCGAATATCCGATATATGAGTATTTCCCCATCGAGGGTTGTGATTTCTATGTATGGGTTTTCCGCCAAAAATGTTGTGTTTCGGAACCTGTGAAGTTCTGAAAACATTGTGTTATCACCTGTCAAATGCCCGTATAGCACAGTTATGGTTTCTTCAAAATTTAACTCGTTTCGGTAATCCATGAATATTGCCCCTGCGCGATTCCATTCGCCTGTGAATGTCCTGTTTAGATATCTGACGTTGTCCCTTCCGCGCACTACAGGGTATTCAATCAAATCGGCAATGCTTATCCAGCCCACGAAGTCATTGTTTATCTCATAAAGTTCTTCCATGGCAAGCCTACGTAAAGCCGTATAGTCGGTTTGCTCCTCCGTCTCGCCCTCGGCAATATACGCCTCGGGTACAGACCCCTCAGCTTCCTCAGTTATGCTCTCATCGGTGAGTGTTTGGGGCGAAATCGGGTTGAAACGAATCTCTCTTAGTGTATCATACTCTGCACGTGCAACCGCTTCTTCGTTTAATATGTATACGAAAATTATGAGAGCTGAGATTATGAGCGCACTACCTAATGCGAGCGTTGAGAAATAGGTTTTTTTCCCAAAACTCTTTGCCCGCTTTTCTTTTTCATTTCTTTTGCCTTTGCTGCCTATCAGTTTAAACTTCATACTCGCCTTTTCTCACAACTGTTTTTCACTCGAATTGGGCGGGCGATTTATAATCGCCCCTACGAGGTGAATCCTTTTGCCGTTAGCAGTTCTTCTGCTTTTTTTAGCTTGGCTTCGTTTACCATTACCACAGGGCCGGTGCAGCCCATACCGCTTTGTGCGTAGATATTTGCTTTCCAAAGCTCTAAGACAGCATCATCTAAGTCGGATATTTCTATGCCGGATATTTCTGCTGTCACAGGCTCTTTGGGTGGTTCTTTTACATCAGCTCCGCCCGCTTCGGGCGCACCTGTCGGGGCTGATGCCGCTTTGATTGCACTGAGTATCTTACTAAGTCCTGCTTTTTCCGCTGCTGCAAATTCGGTTTGCGAAACCTTTTTATACTGTCCTGCCGCAAGCTCGGAGGCAAACTCTATCGCACCTGCAACAACGGGAATCCCGGAAGCACGCGACAAAATGAGCACCAGCCTGTCGTAGTCCTGCCCAATGCCCGGGCCGTAACCCCAGCCAAGCGATTCATAGCTGCCGCCTGTTGTGAATGAACTCATTGTTTTCATGATAATATTACCCGTCAAGGGGTCTGTGACAAGAACATCACACGAACCTGCTAGCATATCGTTACCGCGCATTAACGCTCCGCCATCTGAGCGGCCTGACTCGGCAAATGTTATATCGCAACCGTTTTTACTAAGTTCGCGGAGTGCTGACTCTGTGCGCTGAGCACCGTCAATGTTTAAAATACCAACTGTCGGATTCTTGATGCCGCAAGCCTTTGCAGCGATTATGCCGTAAAGTGCGTTTTTCACCATACCCTCTACGCGGTCGGTTGAGGACGTGCCTGTCGTTGTGGCTATATACATTGCCTTGCCCCGGCCGGGCGTTATTACCCGTCCGACAGTTGAAACGCCAATGGGGAACAGATAGTGCATCGTCACTGCACCATCCGCCTCACCGCTGCTGAGCATGGATTCCATTATGCTGTGAGCTTCTTTTTCATCTTTTGCATGTACAGTCCTTACGCCGTCACATTCCTTTGTACCGATGTAAACCACTCCGGCACCGCGTGAAGCTGCGAGTGCTGCTCCCTTAATCATATTATCTTCGCCATGTTCGCTGCCGAGCCCTGTCAGAATAATCGAGGGTTTTCCAAACGAACCTGTCTCCAGTGCCGTGGCAATTTCCATAAATGTATTAGCTATTACTTTCTCTACGGGTTTTGACATATTAGTGACCCCTTTTCATCTTCATACAAAAATTTGGTTTGGAAAATAGTGCGCGTGCTATTTTTCAAACGCTCCCATTGAGCGGGCGAGTTCGCGCATCGCCTCCGCAATCAGCTTTTTGACTTCGGCTTCTGAGACGGCATCGTCACCTGAATCCTCTTTGCCACCACTGTTTTTCTGCATTATGAAAGAAACGCCGTCAAAAAGATTGGTCATACGTCCAAGGAACAAGCTGCCCTTACCAACTATCATGCATCGCTCAATCTCGCCTGACATGAGCGCCTGACGGGCAAAGCCCATATATGGTACGCCTGACGGGATATGCCCCTGAGTCGGAGCCCAGCCCGGCATACCGTGTTTTTTTGTGAATTCGTCAATTCCCGCTCTTTCAAGCTCGCCGCGCTTTACCCCAAGTGCGGCAATCATCTTATAATTAGCAAGCGGCACATCTCCCGCACCTGCGGGTTTTGTTACATCAGGATTTTGCATTTCAACTGAGAATTTGTCGATATCGGAAAGTTTTATACCCATCTTATCAAGCGGGTCGGTCACGAGCGATGTTATAACTGCCTGAGGTGACGAACCTGTGCCGACATTGTGTTTTCCTGTAAACGCGCTGAGTATTTCAGGGCTTTCACCGTCATTTTTAGAAATCAAAACAGCGAAGCCGCCCATTACATCTTCGAGTACGGGCATTTCTTTTTTCACATGGTCTTTTGCGTTCATGCCGAGCTTGGCTATTGAGCCGCCCGCTGCGACTACTACATTTTCATGTGTGCCGCTCGCTACGAGTGCTGCTGCTTGAATGATTGCGTGAACAGGTGCTGCACAAAATGCGCGAATATCCGCACCCGAGGCGTTTTTCAGTCCCGCAGTTTCGGCGGCGGCTTTGGCAAGATTGCCACCGCCTCGTTGATTCATATCGCCAACTGCTTCTTCCGAGCAATCCAGTACTAGGTCTATCGCTGATTTTTCTGCTCCTGTCGTTTTGATTAGGTGCAGCAGTGACAGTACGCACGAGGCTTTTGAAACCAAATTTTCCAGTATAATATGTGCTGAGAGGTTTTCGTCTATGTCATGTGCTTTTTTGACAGCGCCAATCAGCTTACAGTCTTGATACACACCTTTTGCATGTTCGTTATCGATGACGTTTTTGATTTCGCTAATCTCTACCCCCTCACGCACAAGCGCTTTCATCTCATTATCTACAAGCGGGTGGTTTTCAAACTTAGCGCGTGTTTCGCTTACAAAACCTTTTTCGAGCAAGAACAAGTCAAATACGTCAGACACTTGCATCAGCAAATAAAACTCGTCTTGCGGCATGATTTCTCCAAATTGACCTGAGCGCTCTGCGCCTTTTACCGGATTATCATACCATATACCCTCCAAAGAGTTTAAGTCCTCCGGAGCTTTATTTCCAATGTAGACTTGATTAGGCATGTAACATACTGCATTTTCAAAGCTACGCAAGTGCTTTGGCAGATTTTTAAGATACTCCGAATCGGGGTTTGTTATGCGCTCCGTTAGCTGTGTTGTCCCGCCGTGAACTAACATATCGGGTGCGTGGACTAAGACATAAGATGTACCTTTTAAAACTGAATTCATAAAATCATCCTCACTTTCTGATTTTACTATATTCTATTGTAAGCGTGTTGTCAAGGAGATGACTTGCCACCGCTGATTAGATGTGCTATACTCTTGTTGCTAATAATAGTTTTGGAGGATATCGGAGTGCAACAAGAGCAAAACAATCAATATACATTAAATAAGAACCTGGCGCAAATGCTTAAAGGCGGTGTAATTATGGATGTTACAACGGCTGAGCAAGCAAAAATTGCCGAGAAAGCCGGAGCGTGTGCCGTTATGGCACTTGAGCGTATTCCCGCAGACATACGGGCGGCGGGCGGCGTGTCCAGGATGAGCGACCCGAAAATGATAAAAATGATACAAGCTACTGTCACCATCCCTGTCATGGCTAAGTGCAGGATTGGACATATAGCAGAAGCGCAGATACTTGAGGCTATCGAAATTGACTACATCGACGAAAGTGAAGTCCTCTCCCCTGCCGATGATATTTATCATGTCGATAAAACGCAGTTTCGCGTGCCTTTTGTGTGCGGCGCTCAGGATTTGGGTGAAGCTCTAAGGCGCATTGCAGAAGGTGCGGCTATGATTCGCACAAAGGGCGAACCGGGAACAGGCGATATTATTCAGGCGGTCAGACATATGCGTAAAATTATGAGCCAGATAAGGGGCTTGACCTCAAAATCACCTGACGAGCTGGCTGAAGCTGCCAAGCAGCTTGCAGCTCCGTATGAACTTGTAAAACAAACCGCCGAGACAGGGCGATTACCTGTTGTCAATTTTGCTGCGGGTGGTGTGGCGACCCCTGCTGATGCAGCACTGATGATGCAACTCGGTGCCGAGGGCGTGTTTGTCGGCTCCGGCATATTCAAGTCCGGCGACCCTGCAAAGAGAGCCGCCGCAATTGTAAAAGCTGTAACTAATTATGACGACCCAAAGATGCTTGCCGAACTTTCGGAAGATTTGGGCGATGCTATGGTTGGAATCAATGAGGATGAAATCGAATTATTGATGGCGGAGCGGGGTATATAATCTACATATGAAACTCGGAGTTTTGGCACTTCAAGGTGCATTCGTTGAGCACATAAATATCCTGAAAGAATTGGATGTTGAGCCTGTCGAAATCCGCAGGCTGAGTCATTTTTCAGACGACCTTGACGGACTTATTTTCCCGGGCGGTGAAAGCACTGCAATAAGTAAGCTTCTGAACGAATCGGGGCTACTGGCTCCAATAAAAGATGCAGTCCTCGGCGGTATGCCCGCATTTGGTACTTGTGCAGGGATGATTTTGTTATCAGGGCAGGTTGAGGGACTGGGCACCGGCACTATCCCTGTTCTGGACGTGCTTGTGCGGCGCAACGGCTACGGGCGGCAACTCGGCAGTTTCTCGACAGTAGCGCATTTTGAGGGTGTCGGCGATGTGCCTATGGTCTTTATTCGTGCGCCGTATATATTGGAAATTCACGGCTCAGTAGAGATATTGACCGAGATTGACGGCAAGATTGTCGCTGTCAGGCAAAACTCGATACTCGCCACCGCTTTTCATCCGGAGCTTACGGAAAACGCGGACATACACAAGTTTTTTATTGAGATGATTGCTTCTCAATAGTCGAGCGTAATACCTACACCGACTTTGCCCTTGCCGGTATCAAGCGCAATACGCTGATCGGTGTCTATTGCGTATTTGCTCGCAATGATGGCGGGATGGGCAAAACAAGTAGCTTTTCTTTCTTCGGAAATCAGCTCGCTGATGTTTTGGAAAATGAAGTTCGAAACTGTAACTAAGAGCGATGTCTCTAAATCGCCAATGGTTTCCGGCTCAAAGCCTATTGAAGATTTTACGAGATACATAACAAACGAGAGAGGATACACAATGGTGATATTTCCGGCGATATCACCGCCTAGTTCCGCTGCAACGACAATATCTTCATCAAGAGGTTCGACATCGGACTCGACCTGTGTTACATCCTTGCTGTCGAGGATATTCATTATGTTCCAAACTTTGCAAATACTTTCGCATACCACCTCGGTCTTGCTGTGCAAAACTTTTGATTTTGCCGCTCCCTTGACAATTCTCTGGTCAGCATCGGATACATGATAGACAAGCCATGCTATAAGCATCCCGGTAAAGCCCTTTACGACATTGTCTGCAAAATCTGAATCAACGAGCAGTTTTTCCTGCACACCGATGTCTTTTTTGAATTCATCGTGTATTTTTTTGTGCATTTCATAGTCTTTGTAACCTATTGATTGTTGATATGCCTCTTCATCGGCAAAATGCTGGACAGCATAGTCTTTGAGAAAAAGAATTATTTCGATACATTTTTGCTTGCGGTCCTCTCCTCCACCGGTCGCAGCACTGTGCAGTTCCATTGCCTTTTTAAACAATGACTCATGCTGGTTGTCAATTTTTTCGTCGCCAAGACGTAAACCATCCCGCCACACAAGCGCATCTTTTTTGATAGTATCTAACATACATAGTACCTCCAAAAATATTATATTTACAGTATATCCCCCACGGTGGAGTTTGTAAAGTTCTTTTCGTGGGCTATTTAAAAATATTCTCAAACAAAGTTACTGTACACATGCCGCCAAAAAATGGATAATTTATTTCGCTTTTTTGCGAGCCAGAGAGCATTGCGCCACTGCTTAAGCAAAAAAGACTCCACAAATCATCCACTTTTGGCTTGGTCTGTACTGTAGCCAAACAAAAGAACGATTCACGTGCAGTTTAAAACACAAAAAACCGTCCTCTGTTTTACTTGTTTACCATCAATACTTTGTAAACTGATTTCTTATCGTTTCCATCTCATTTTTGATGTCATCTACATCGAGTACCATTTCCATCATACTGATTTGCTCTTCGTAGACATCTGCATCTACTGCGTTTTTGATAGCATCCTCACAGACGTGATATACCGCGAGTCCCAACGAGACTCCTGTCAATGGACCTGCATACGTGGGGTCGCCCGCTGTGACTGTCTCGGCGGCAAGACCTGCCGC
>WQTE01000131.1 GCA_009786445.1 Oscillospiraceae bacterium
TCCTGTCGTCAAAAAGATACATCTTTCCTATTTTTCCATCGAAACAGCTCGGAATTTTATACTTATTGAGCCGAATAATACATACAATAATTGATTTCGCTTTTTTCGGCGGATTCACTAAACCATAAAGCTCATCATAATGTTCCTTTGCTTCGGGAAACGTTTTGCTCCGCTCGTCTAAACTCTGCTTGTATTCATCAAAAGTAATCGCGGGAATAATTCCGCAGTCAGCAAACCCCAGCTCTAAAGCTTTCTTTTTTATTTCCGTGCTATTCATAATAATGACCATTCCTTTCCAAACTCATAACCCTTCCAAAAGCAATATAAGCGAACGAACAACATTGTCAAGCCTGTTTGAACTGATAGCGACACTGAAGATTAGCTCTCTTTCGTGAAAACCCAGCTCCTGAAGCAAAGGGCTGCCACTTATATCAACTCCCATAATTTGCTCCTGACCGCCATCTTCAAACGGGTCATACAGCGCATAAATGAGTCTTTCTTCAGCAATATTGAAAATAAGCGGAGAAATAGATTGAACTTCGGCGAGTACGGCATCGAGCGGCATAACTGTTCCGTTAAGAGCAGTGCCTCTAAGCTGCTCAAAATTTTGAATAAAAACATCAAGTTCACCCGCAGAGAGCAGTGCCATTCTTCGGCTCACCATCGCCATCATCATTTGAGGATCATCAGGGGTTTCAAAAAATAAAGAGGCTGACACTATTTCGTTTTCCGTCTCGTCAACTAACTGCTTCGTCAGGGTTTCTGCCAATGTGACTAACTGTTCGTTTAACACGAAGTCTGCACTCCACTCGATGAGTAAGGCGGTTTGTGGCGGAGGGTTTATGAACCAAGTATTGATAAGGCTTCCCGAAATAAGCAAAAAAACGACAATACCTATTAAGAGAGGCTTATAATATTCCCAAATATACTCCATTTTTTCCCTGAAGTTCATTTTGCGAAGTTTCGCTATCTCTATACGGATTTTTACGCTAAAGGGGGCGTGTACAGGCGTTTCCATAAATATGAGCACTCCCTCAATGTATTTCTTGCACTAATTCACCCAATAGCATATAATACCAAGTGGAGAACAAACATGCAAGTTATCTCCGTTCATTTTATTGGCATTTTATCGGCAAGGGGTTGATAATATTCGGCAATTTATGGAAAAATTTGCCTCAGTAGACATGACAGACGGAGTGCCGTATAAAAAACTCTTGCTGTTCACCGTCCCTCTACTCATAGGCAACGTCTTTCAGCAACTGTATAGCACCGTTGATGCTATTTTCCTCGGTAGATTCGTAGGCGACAACGCACTTGCGGCAATAGGCAGCTCAATGGCAATATTTTTTCTCATATTGATGCTTGTAATGGGTGTGGCAATAGGCGCGGGAATAATGACCTCGCAATATTTCGGAGCAAAAAGCCGCGAAGACCTCTCGTACACAATAGGCACATCAATAACTCTGACAGCAATAGTCGCAGTGCTTTTGACCATATTCGGACCTCTCGCCACAAGACCAATATTGATGTTGCTCGAAACACCGGCAGAGATACTTGACGACAGCGCATTATATATGAACGTCCTGCTTTGGGGAATCTTGGGTCTTGCGTACTTCAATATGTTCTCGGGCTTGCTCAGGGGCATGGGTGAAGCAATAGCACCGCTCATTTACCTCATTATAGCGAGTGTTCTTAATATCGCACTAAACTTTTTATTTATCGTGGTTCTGGGAATGGGAGTGTTCGGAGCGGCAATAGGTACGGTAATTGCACAGGCGTTCTCAAGCCTCCTGTGTCTACGCAGACTTATGCAAATGCGAGACGTGTTTGATATGGGATGGCACTACCTGATACCAAAGAAAAAATATGTGAGGCAAGTTCTTAAACTCGGAATCCCGACAGGCGCATCACAGGCAATATTCGCTGTAGCAATGATGATAGTTCAGCCGCTTGTCAATGGCTTTGGACCAATGTTTATCGCGGTACACGTCATAGTAATGCGTATTGATGGATTTGTCATAATGCCCGCATTTTCGTTCGGAAACGCCATAACGGTATTCACAGGACAAAATGTAGGTGCGGGCAAAATGGAGCGTGTAGACAAGGGGATAAAACAATGCATAAATATGGCAATTCTTGTCGCATTGGTGTTAATCGCAGCAATCTTAGTGTTTGGGCGTAACATTGCCGGAGCATTTACCGAAACACAGGAAGTTATAGACATGACAATGCGTATGCTGTGGATTTTAGCATTTGGATATTTGGCATTTTCGGCAAATATTGTAGTGTGGGGAGTAATCCGTGGAGCGGGCGATGCCATGTCGCCGCTATGGGGAGCACTGATAAACTCAGTATTCATAAGACTTCCATCGGCGTTTTTGTTTGTGTATCTTTTAGGTACGCCGGATGCAATAATGTACTCCCTGCTGGTGTCATGGGTGTCAAATCTGATAATAGCAGTAATAATACTACGCATAGGGAAATGGCGCAAAAAAGGCTTAGTACAGCAAGAGATTAAGGAGGAAACCGTTACATGAAAGAGAAAGAAGCAAATAAGCAAGAAATCGAAACAATAGACGACCTAAATGAGAAAATGGATAAAGTCCGTGCAGCTCAGGGAATTTATGCGGATTTTTCCCAGGAAAAGGTGGACAAAATATTCAAAGCCGCAGCACTTGCAGCATGCAAGCAGAGAATCCCGCTTGCAAAGATGGCGGCTGAGGAAACAGGGATGGGTATTGTAGAAGACAAGGTGATAAAAAATCACTATGCCTCAGAATACATCTACAACCAATACAAAAACACAAAAACTTGCGGAGTTATCGAAGAAGACAGAAGTGCAGGCATCCGGAGAATCGCAGAACCCATGGGCCTTATAGCGGCAGTTATACCAACTACAAACCCCACGTCAACAGCGATATTCAAAGCTCTGCTTGCACTGAAAACAAGAAACGGAATCATCTTCATGCCACACCCAAGAGCGAGGCGGTGTACAGCAGAAGCAGCTCGCATAGTATACGAAGCCGCAGTGGCGGCAGGTGCTCCTAAAGGGATTATAGCATGGATAGAAACTCCATCGCTGGAACTATCAAACGAAGCAATGCGAAGCTCTGATTTGATACTTGCAACAGGCGGTTCGGGAATGGTTAAAGCGGCTTACTCGTCGGGCAAGCCCGCTCTTGGTGTTGGAGCAGGAAACGTACCCGCCGTTATTCATAAATCAGCAGATATAAAAACTGCGGTCAGCTCTATTATAGTTTCAAAAACATTCGACAACGGTGTTATTTGCTCGTCCGAACAATCTGTAATCGTTGATGATGTGGTCTATGATGCAGTAAAGAAAGAATTTGCACATCGCGGCTGCTACTTCCTTAAACCTGACGAAACAGAAAAAGTCAGAAAAACAATAGTGATAAACGGTGCGTTAAACGCAAAAATCGTGGGACAGCCGGCTACAGAAATAGCAAAACTCGCCGAAGTCAAAGTGCCCGCGGATACAAAAGTGCTGATAGGTGAAGTGGAGAGCGTGGAGTTTAGCGAGGAATTTTCTCATGAAAAACTCTCGCCTGTTCTGGCAATGTACAGATACAAAACCTTCGGCGAGGCAATAAAAAAAGCCGACAAACTAATCCGAGAAGGAGGCTTCGGGCACACCGCATCTCTCTACATAGATACACATGAAAACAAAGATTTAGCAAGATTTGAAAGCACAATGAAAACCTGTAGAATCCTTGTAAACACACCATCAGCACACGGTGGTATCGGCGACCTTTATAACTTCAAACTCGCACCGTCACTGACACTCGGTTGCGGCTCATGGGGAGGCAACTCGGTGTCAGATAATGTTGGCGTGAGGCACTTGTTAAACATCAAAACAGTTGCTGAGAGGAGAGAAAATATGCTTTGGTTCAGAACACCGGAAAAGGTTTACTTCAAAAAAGGTTCACTGAGTGTTGCGCTTAATGAGCTAAAAGAGGTCTACGACAAGAAAAGGGTTTTTATCGTCACAGACGAATTTCTATACAAAAACAACTACACAAAACCGGTCACAGACAAACTTGATGAAATGGATATCAGGCATTTCACCTTTTTCAATGTGCTCCCCGACCCGACATTACAGTCTGCGAAGGAGGGTGCGAAAGCCATGTGTGATTTCGAGCCTGACTGCATTATTGCAATAGGCGGTGGCTCGCCCATGGATGCGGCAAAAATCATGTGGACACTTTACGAACATCCGGATGCCGATTTTCACGATCTGGCAACACGCTTTATGGATATTCGCAAGAGAATTTTCTCGTACCCGAAGATGGGTGCGAAAGCAAACTTCATTGCAATTCCCACAACTGCGGGAACAGGCAGCGAGGTAACTCCTTTTGCTGTCATAACCGATGAAGAAACAGGCATAAAGTATCCCATAGCCGACTATGAAATTTTGCCGGATATTGCTATCATTGACGTAGGTTTAATGATGGATATGCCACAGTCCTTGACTGCTGCATCGGGAATTGATGCGCTGGTTCATTCGCTGGAAGCCTATGCATCAATGCTCGCAAACGACTACACAGACGGTCTTGCTCTGACTTCGATAAAAAACACCATTAAATACCTCCCTATAGCCTATGAAGACGGAAGAAACGAAGAAGCCAGAGAAAAAATGGCAAATGCCTCAACGATTGCAGGCATGGCATTTGCCAATGCATTTTTGGGCATCTGCCATTCGCTGGCGCATAAGCTGGGAGCATGTTTCCATCTGCCCCACGGCGTAGCCAATGCTCTGCTCATTTGCGAGGTCATAAAGTTCAACGCAACAGGTAAACCCAATAAAATGGGAGCGTTTTCGCAGTATAAATACCCAAAAGCGACCGAACGCTACGCAGAAATCGCATCATTTCTAGGACTGCCGGGCAAAACAGACGAAGAAAAAACAAGCAAGCTCATAGACGAGATAAACAAACTAAAGAAAAGCGTTGGCATTAAAAAGTGCATAAAAGACTACGGTATCCCTGAAAAAGAGTTTCTCTCTAAACTCGACGAAATGGTGGAGCAAGCCTTTGACGACCAATGCACCGGAGCAAACCCCCGCTATCCTCTTATGGAAGAACTCAAAGAAATATACCTAAAAGCATACCATGGTAAATAATGAGATAGGAGATTGAGAAAATGAAACTTGATAATATCATTTCAGAGCGGGTCAATAAAACAATATACAGAGACGGAGACAAGTGCATAAAACTCTTTCATGAAGGTGCTTCAAAAGCAGATGTATTAAACGAGGCTCTAAATCAGGCAAGGGTTGAGGAGACGGCGTTAAATATCCCAAAAATCCACGAAGTAACAATGGTTGACAAGTGCTGGGTCATAGTCTTTGAATTTATAGAAGGCAAAACACTCAGAGAACTCATCGACGAAAACCCAAAGAAAACACAAGAGTACATAGATATGATGATTGACTTGCAACTTAAGATGCACTCGCAAAGATGCCCTCTGCTCACAAAGCTGAGAGATAAAATGCTTCGGAAGATTGACCAAACAGATTTCGACCTCACAATAAAGTATGAGCTGCAAACTCATCTAAACGGAATGCCTCGCCACAACAAAGTGTGCCACGGCGACTTTCGTGCAAGCAATATAATCGTTACACCAAAAGATGAGCTTTATATACTTGACTGGTCTCATGCGACCCAAGGGAACGCATCAGGAGATGTCGCAAGGACATACCTGCTTTATTTGCTCGCCAACCAAAAAGATTTTGGAGAATACTACATAAACAAGTTCTGCGAGAAGACCAATACACCCAGAAAATACATAGACAAGTGGATTCGCATAGTGGCAGCATCCCAATCGGTAAAAGGAAACCCGGAAGAATTGGATTTTCTGACCCGAATTGTAGACGTGGTCGAGTGGGAGTAGGGAGTGTGCAACAATTTCAACCCTCATATCGTCCAGAGGGGTATTATTATATCTCAACATTGTCGGAAAAGCAGTATATAAAAGCATCTTGCACTTACGCAAAGAAAATGTTAGAGTGTTTTCACGGATTCCATCATCACCGTGCTATAGATGCCCAAAACGATTTTGAGGAGGCACTCCCACATGAGCAAGTTTACAGTCAATGATAATTTCTGGAACAACTACCAGAATATAGTGTGCGATATTATGCTTCCGTACCAATATGCCGTATTAAACAGTTCCGTTGATGATGACGATTTGGAAAAAAGCCATGCGCTCAGAAACCTGAAAATAGCCGCAGGAGAAGAAAAAGGAAAGTTCTATGGGATGTTGTTTCAAGACAGTGACGTGGCAAAATGGCTTGAAGCAGTGGCATACTCACTAAAGCTAAAATCAAATAAAGAGCTTGAAGAAAGAGCCGCTGAAGTAGTTGAACTCGTGGGACGGGCGCAGATGGACGACGGATACCTAAACACTTACTACGCTATAAATTTCCCTGATAAAAGATGGCAAAACCTGCATGAAGACCATGAACTTTACTGCTCTGGACATTTCATTGAAGCAGGTGTTGCCTACTATGAAGCAACGGGAAAAACGCGGTTACTCGAAATAGTAAAAAAACTCGCAGATCACATATACAGCATATTCGGTGAAACAAAAAGAGAAGGTATCCCCGGACACCCGGAAATTGAGCTTGCCTTAATAAGGCTTTACGACGTGACAAACGATAA
>WQTE01000132.1 GCA_009786445.1 Oscillospiraceae bacterium
CGGGGGTGGTGCTTCAAAGGAAGCACCNCCCCCGTCCCCCTGCTTCCTCGACATGGTGGAGACTATAAGCCTTGCAGTACCAAAAATTCGCTTACGCATAGGCTCGCTTGATCCTTCGGTGTTGTCGTTTGAATTTTGTGAAAAACTTGCCAAAATCCCGCGACTATGCAACCACTTTCATATCTCGCTGCAAAGCGGCTGTGATGAAACCCTCTTTCGCATGGGACGCAAGTACAAAACAGCGCAGGTTGAAGCTGCAATTGCATCACTTAGGGAAAATTTTGCAGACTGTGCGATTACGGCAGACCTGATAACGGGCTTTCCCGGTGAGACCGATAAGGAATTTCAGGAAACGCTGAGTTTCATTAAAAAAGCAAAGTTTTCAGATATGCACATATTCCCGTTCTCTCCCAGACCGGGGACTAAAGCGGCAGGTATGCCCTGCCAGGTAGATAAAGCGGTTAGCAAGGAACGCGCACGCCTCGCCGCTGAAATAGCAGCACAAAACGCAAATGATTTCAAAGTCTCGCAAATAGGCAAAATTGCAGAAGTCCTGTTTGAGCAACAAAAAAAAGGCTACAGCATAGGTCACACAACAAACTATATCGAAGTTGCCGTAAAAGGTGCCATAAAGTGTAACACAATACACAAAATACAACTAACAGGGATAAAAGCCGATGGTGCTGTGACAGGTAAAGTCCATGTAAAACTTTTCTGTCGCAAAAAAATATAAGGCGTGTTATAATGAAGTATAATGCAATAAGGGGAGGGGAACTATGTCAGAGCGTGTATTCAACTTTTCAGCAGGACCGTCAACGCTTCCGCTTGAGGTGCTGGAGGAAGCTGCGAGAGAAATGACAAATTACAAGGGCACAGGTATGTCGGTAATGGAAATGAGCCACAGAGGAAAGCCCTACATTGCCATTTTCGAGGAGACAAAAGCCGACCTGAAACGTATACTAAATGTGCCGGACACACATGAAATATTGTTTATGCCCGGCGGAGCAACACTCCAATTTTCCGCAATCCCCATGAACCTTATCGGTAAATCAGGAAAAGCCGATTACGCCGTTACAGGCAACTTTTCAAATGTTGCTATGAAAGAGGCAAAACGATACGGCGAGATAAATATAGCGTGTACATCGGAAGACAAAAATCACACATACATACCTGCGCAAAAGGACATAAACCTCTCAAAAGATGCCTCTTACTTCCACTATTGCTCAAACAACACAATCTACGGAACAGAGTGGAAATACGTGCCGGAGACGGGCAACGTGCCGCTGGTTTGCGATATGTCCTCAAACATTATGTCTATGCCGGTAGATGTGTCAAAATACGGAATCATTTACGCGGGAGTGCAAAAAAACATGGCACCCGCAGGTGCGGCGGTAGTGGTCATAAGAAAAGATTTAGCGGGAAATGAGCACCCGCTTACGCCAAAGCTCATGAACTATGGGGTTATGATTGACTCAGACTCAATGCAAAACACTCCACCGTGTTATACCATTTATATGCTGGGTCTTGTCTTGAAATGGATTGACAGACAAGGCGGACTCACCGCCATGGCAAAGCTCAAAGCAGAGCGGTCAAAGTATCTCTACGACGTGCTTGACAGCAGCAAAATGTTTGCCGGTTGTGCGGAAAAAGAAGCCCGTTCGGATATGAATGTGACATTCAGGACAAAGAGTGAAGAACTTGATGCCTTATTCATCAAAGAGGCTAAATCAGCGGGATTTGACACGCTCAAAGGTCACAGAGCAGTTGGAGGAATGAGAGCATCCATATATAATGCAATGCCGATAGAGGGCACTAAAAAACTTGCTGCATTTATGCGTGAGTTTGAAGCAAGGAATCTCTAAAAGCCATTTAAGATACCAAAAGAATTGACCAAAATGGTCAAAGGAAAGGGGTGATTTCAATAACTCCATGACAAATTGTTGAATATACGCAGAAGGCGCAGTCCTCTGCATTCCAAAGAAGTAAGGAAGGAAAGAAAAATGTATAAAATTAAGTTAATGAATAGCATAAACTCGCCAAAACTTGAAATGTTCGATGAGTCAAAATATGAAGTGTCGCCGGAAGTAGAAAACCCTGATGCACTGATGGTTCGCAGTGTAAAACTGCACGATACGGTGTTTAACAAGGAGTTGCTATGTATAGCCCGCGCGGGAGCAGGTATAAATAATATACCTGTCGAACGCTGCGCAAAAGAAGGCATTGCAGTGTTCAACACCCCCGGCGCTAATGCGGAAGCGGTCAAAGAGCTCATACTCTGTTCACTGTTTCTTTCCTCGCGTGACGTAGTCTCAGGTATCGAATGGGTTAAAAAAATCGCAGATAAAGGAGACGAAATCCCGGCACTGGTTGAAAAGAAAAAGGCGCAGTATGCGGGGCCCGAAATTTTTGGAAAAACCCTCGGAGTCATAGGACTGGGTGCAGTTGGCAAGAAAATTGCCGAAGCGGCACTCGCTTTGGGAATGAATGTGTTGGGATACGACCCATACCTATCGGTCAAAGAGGTGTGGCTTTCAGAGTCAAAAGTTGAGCGTGTCTATGATCTTGACGGGATGTACAAGAAATCCGACTATATCACAATAAATGCTCCATATACCGAACAAACAAAGCACCTTATAAATAAAGAAGCCCTCGCAAAAATGAAACACGGCGTTAAAATCATCAATGCGGCTCGTGCAGAACTCGTAAATGATGACGATATGATTGAAGCACTCGAAACGGGGCAAGTTGTAATGTATGTGACAGATTTTCCGAATGCGAAAACCGCAGGAGTCAGCGGAATCATCGCCATACCCCATCTGGGCGCCTCAACACCTGAAAGCGGGGACAACTGTGTCAGCATGGCGGCACAGGAGATTATCGAGTACTTAGAAAACGGCAATATACTTAATTCTGTCAACCTCCCCACGGCAGTTATTCCACGTATAGCAGGCGACCCGCGTGTTTGTGTTATTCATGAAAATATTCCCGATATGATTGCCAAAATTACAAGCACAGTTTCCTCTTTCGGCGCAAACATCGAAAATATGCTAAACGCAGGATCAAAGGGGAACATTGTGGCGTACACAATTCTGGACGTTTTGGGAATACCTGACGGTCTGGTAGATGCGCTGGAAAAAATAGAGGGAGTTATCCGTGTGAGAACAATCAAATGAACAAAAGCATGATGTTAATAATAAATCCAAAGTCGGGCAGGGGACTCTCAAAAACAGCCCTCGGCACGATTGTGTCAAACCTCTGTGAAGTGGATTACGCAGTCACGGTGTATATTTCGCATGAAAAATATCCCGAAGAGCTGGCGTTTGAATACGCAGAGGGACATGATTTGGTAGTTTGTGTCGGCGGTGACGGAACTCTCAGTAACGTAATCTCAGGTCTTTTACGGGCAAAATTGAAGATACCTGTCGGCTATATCCCCGCAGGAACATCAAACGATGTCGCGACAACTCTTGCATTGACAAGAGATCCGTCGATAGCTGCCAGAAAAATTTTAAGCGGTACACCAACTGCACTTGATATAGGCTTGTTCAAAGACAGATACTTCACATACATAGCTGCTTTCGGCGCATTTACCGGAGTTGCGTACACCACACCGCAAAACGCAAAGCGTTCACTAGGGCATCTCGCTTACGTATTTGGCGGTCTCGCCGACATGGCGGCAATAGCGCCGCGCCGTACTGTAGTGAAATACGACGATAAGGTTATCGAAGGTGAGTTTATTTTCGGCGGTGTGGTAAATTCCACATCGGTTGCGGGCCTTGTTAAACTCAATCCGGAGCTCGTTGATTTGGCTGACGGCGAATTTGAGGTAATTCTTGTTAGACAGCCGGTTGTTTTGACTGATTTTATGGAAATACTGACCAGTCTGGTCATGCAGACATATGAGGGGGATAATTTTTTAATGCTGCACGCTTCATCGGTGAGTTTCACATTTGACGAGGAAGTCGCGTGGACTGTTGACGGCGAAGATGGAGGTTTACATAAAAATGTGGAGATTGAAAATTGTCACAAAGCAATAAAAATTGTCCTGTAAGGTCAACTTTTAGCTAGCTGAGGGTCTGCGAAAGAAGAAATTAGGGGTTGTCGAAAACCTAGAAGAGCAAAAAATGTGGGAAATTAATGAAAAAAAGACGAAAAACGCATTAAATGGCGCAACAAATCGTAAAATTTCGCATTTTTTCGCATTTTGCAGAAAGTAAGGAAATATCACCTCAACTACCAATCAAAAACCGCAGGTGACAATGTGAGAGCAGTATGAAAAGCAATACTGTGTTTTATAATGCATTTTACGAACTCTTTGACGAAGCAAAAATCAAAGGTACATCACAATGAACAAAACACAGCACAAAAAGGACATAACCGAACTTCGCATTTTTCTTAATGATTATACAAAACAGCAAAATAATTAAAAAAATGTTCACAAATTTCTTGTTTTATATCATAAACTATGCTATTATCTATCACTAAGGTCACACATAAATGGCCGCAGCGACCGTGAAGGTGTTCGAACCACCGACACGGCGAATGTTTTTATAGCACCAAGCAGAAAACCTAGCATTTGCAATGCTTTGCAGGTAGCAACAGGCAGTATTTACCTAAAATCATAATATAAACAGGGTAAAAAATCAAATAATTCAGCTTTGACACCGTGCATTTCCCAGTCGTTGGGGATGTCACGGTGTTTTTACATCCCAACAGAACAGGAGAATCACAAATGAAAACATTACCACCAATAGAACGAACACACAGCGGCACATTGCCACGAATGACACCACGCCAAAAACAGGCGGCGTTGAAACTCATAAAGTCAGGTTGCAGAAATTTTAGCGACGGCAACTGCCTAATGCTCGACGATGAAACACCAAACACCTGCACACAAAGTATATCATACTCGGTCAACTGCAAACTGTTCAGATAGCAGCGGGATTTTCTTCTGTGTATGCGTTTCGCGCCAACGATGCAGCCACGAGGGGTTATGTGAGCAGTCTGTTTGGTAAGAATGTTGTACTGGAACGGTATCAGCGACTTGATAACCAGATGAGTGAGGATAAGCGAAACGGGCAGACTGTAGAAGACTGGGAACTCATTGATCTCAAAGTCGGTGAAGCCGTTGTGGGATTACCGTTTGCTAAGCCGTTTAAGTTTTATTTTGATATGTATTAATGATAGTATCGGATAAGGTGGGTGTATGCCAATAATCACAAGCGGTAAATATTACTATGCTCGCTTAAATGATAAGCAAAAGAATGCATATATGGCTTTGCTTTCGGGAATTGAGGCTCACTCTGATGAAGTTAAAATTCCATCAATGTCAACCGATGAAGCAAGCACTATGTTCAATTGTCTCTTAAATGATAACCCTTTAATATTTCATGTTTCGTCTTATTCTCACTTCAGCTATGCGATGAAATCAGGAATAAGACCAAATTACAAATACACAAAGCAAGTTGTAAAAGACTACACAGATAAAATTTTGCATTATATGAAGGTTTTCGATTCGGTAAAGGCAAAAAGCGATGCAGAGAAGGAATTATATGTCCACGACTTTTGCGTAAAAAACTTCAGCTATGATTCTGCTTTTGGTGAACATGCTCACAGCGTGCTCGGTCCGATTTTGCACGGCACGGCAGTATGCGAAGGGATATCAAGAGAGACCACACTATCATAGGCGATGTTCCGGTTTGTGCGGCAGTGGGCAATGACTATTACACACTAAACTCGCAAGTGGTGCACGGGCAAAAAGAACTTGGAAATTACATAGCTGATAGGCTGAGAGAGGGCAAAAAAGAGTTTGTTGTAAAACTTGCCAATGCACACGGCAAGGGAGGCATAGAAGGAAAGGTGCTAAAGATTGCAAGTGAGAAGTATAGTAGAAAGTCTCTTTTTGGGGGATATAGTATTGAATCGAGCTCCAATCTAAGCCAGATGGTTTTTGAAATAAGGTTTCGTTAAAAACGATTCCGACAAGCATAGATGTATATAATCTATAATCATCTCAGAAAGAAGGTGATTAGTCATGCAACTAAGACGTAGGAAAATTCAAGCCAAGTTTGCTAAAAAATCAGAAAGTTTTGAATCGGACAATCCACTAGCTGCCATGAAAATTTAAGCTTCTACAGAATGAAGATGTTGGTTCGGAAATAATATCGGGGCTTTCATTGACAAAGAATTGCGACGTTCCAAATACAACTTACTGCAATCCCTGTTCGTCCTTACATCAAAGCAGGATAACAAATCATTACCTAAGAGTAATCTGTAATCCATTTTTTTGATACCGATATGCGCACAATCTTCACAGCCGGGACGTGGAGGCTGAATTTCGTCATCAAGCAAGATTCCAAACGGATAGTTTATCCCGGCGACCCCGAATAGGCTTATCGACTGAAGTGGAATGAAATATGTTGGTATGTTTTCGCCGGAAGCGACCGAAGCAGGGGTTGATGCAGGTATTTTATTTTTACCAATCCAGTCGAGCGAATAATTTAGTTTATGTAGCGTAGACTTGGAAATTGTTGTAAAATCAGCACCTGTGTCTATTTTAAAGTTGATTGGAATCATTTCGGCAGAGTTGAATCGACTTATGTAGATAGGGCAGAATGTCCTGCCACTTGACTC
>WQTE01000133.1 GCA_009786445.1 Oscillospiraceae bacterium
TTCCATGAAATAAGCATATCGCAGTCATTAGAGCAAGCATAGGCAATGTGCTGACAATCATCAAAACTCTTTTCTCGCAGAATCCCTGCATCGAGATAAAGTTTTGCGAGATTTATTACTTCATCTGTCTCAGATAGAAGCGTATAGCGTATTGCTTTGAGGCTCGATACTAAAAATGCCTTTTTTGGCTCCGGGCAGTTATCGACTTCTAGTACCACTATAGGCGAAATGTATACACCATACTCCCCCGCCTTTATTAAAGCCCATAGTTTGCGAGAATCCTCTTGCTTTTCCGGCACGTCAGGCGCATCTAAATGGCTTATAACAGATGTGTCAAGGTATAGTCTCAGTTTTTTCATACATCGTCCTCCGACTCGCGCTCCATGCGCTCATCTACAGCCTGTACGACATAACCATTAAGACTCTCGCCTTTGTTTTCCGCATGGGCCTGTATTTCTGCTTTTTTTCCTTTTGGTACAGTGATATTTATCCTATCGTACTTTTCACGCACATATTTGTGTACTGCCTTTTGTTGTGCCTTACTTGCCGGTGACATTAAATCATCCTTCCGCAAAGAATCTTCTCGTTATTTTCAAAAATATTATATCACATAATTATATTCACGGCAATATACAGATTGCACAATATATTCACGTGAATATATTATTGTAAGTGTACCAAATAAATTTATGGAGGTACACGAAGATGTATACAGAGCATTCTGAAATATATACTGAAATATATACTACACTTTATTCTTGACATTTTCGGAAAATTGGGTTACTATCTGTAGCTGTGCAGCAATGTATAAAAATTCAATCAGTGAACTATGGCGTTCGTCGCATGTTGCATGAGTTATCTGGGCTTATGCACCCTACGGCGGGCGTTTTATTTAATCAGGTAGGAGCCGGATGCCCATACCCTCTGCTTCGCCTGAATATACGGGGGAGGACGACCTCATGCTAAAAGAAGGACAAATCAGAATAACATCGGGCTGTGCGGTCTCGGGGATAATAAGCAAATCGGGCAAACGCATGAGTGGTGAAGACATCATCAAGTCCATTGCGGTGATGCACGACCGCTCCAATGGGCTTGGCGGCGGCTTTGCAGCTTATGGCATTTATCCCCAGTACAGCGATTACTATGCATTTCATGTGTTCTATGACAGCCCGTCTGCAAAAAAAGAATGCGAAGACTTTATAGAGCGGCATTTTGATATTATCAACCTGTCCAAAATTCCCACGCGCAAAATTAAAGAAGTGACAGACGAACCCCTAATATGGCGGTACTTTGTCACGCCGCTGCCTACGAAACTTGCAGCCAGCCAACTCGACGAACGGGAATTTACTGCAAAGTGTGTGTTTCGCGTGAACACAAGCATAACCGGAGCATACGTATTTTCAAGCGGGAAAAACATGGGGGTTTTTAAAGCTGTGGGTTTCCCCGAAGATGTAGGGCGGTTTTACAGACTCGAAGAATATTATGGATGGTGCTTTACCGCACACGGACGTTATCCGACAAACACCCCCGGCTGGTGGGGCGGCGCACACCCGTTTGCGCTACTTGATTATTCCGTGGTTCATAATGGTGAAATCTCCTCATATGATGCAAACCGCCGCACAATTGAAATGTTCGGCTATAAGTGTACACTTAGGACAGACACGGAAGTTATAACCTACATTATAGACTATCTCCACAGAAAACAAGGGCTGACATTTGATGAAATTGCGGCTGTAATAGCCGCGCCATTTTGGAAAACAATTGAGGGCATGCCGCAAAAAAGCCGAGAAACGCACGAATACTTACGTATAATGTTTGCCGAGCAGCTAATAACAGGACCGTTTTCCATCCTAGTAGGATTCGATGGAGGGCTGATGGCGTTAAACGACAGGCTCAAACTTCGCAGCATGGTTGTAGGCGAAAAAGACGACATGGTCTACATTGCCAGTGAAGAAGCTGCAATCAGGATAATTGAGCCTCAGCTTGAAAAGATTTGGGCACCAAAAGGTGGTCAGCCGGTAATTATCCGCGTAGAAGGGGGTAATCAGCAATGAACTTTATTTATCCCGAATATGAAATAGTGCGAAACCACGAAAAATGCACCAATTGCGGCATTTGTAAAAAAGAGTGTGCCAATGAAGCCCACGGATTTATGGAGAGCGCAAGCAAAATGACCTGCGACGATGCAAAATGTGTAAACTGTCACCGATGTAGTGTTTTATGTCCAACAAAAGCAATTAAAATAATAAAAAGCGGCAACACATACAAAGAAAACACAAACTGGAGCAACAAAACAATAAACGAAATCCAAAGGCAAGCGGAGAGCGGCGGTGTATTGCTATCAGGCATGGGCAACCCTGAAAACTATCCCGTATACTTCGATAAAATTCTACTAAATGCCTCGCAGGTGACAAACCCGTCGATTGACCCCTTGCGCGAACCTATGGAGTCAAAGGTACACCTCGGTGCGCGGCCTAAAAAAATAGAGAGAGATACGGACGGAAAAATAAAAAGCAACCTAAAGCCGCAGATGTTTTTATCCATGCCTGTTATGTTCTCGGCTATGAGCTACGGCTCAATCAGCTATAATGCCCATGAAAGCCTTGCGCGTGCAGCGACAGAACTTGGTGTTATGTACAACACGGGAGAGGGAGGGCTACATGAGAACTTCTATAAGTATGGGAAAAATACTATTGTACAGGTGGCCTCGGGGCGGTTTGGCGTTCACCCGACATACCTAAACAGCGGTTCGGCAATCGAAATAAAAATGGGGCAGGGCGGAAAGCCCGGAATCGGCGGGCATTTACCGGGAACAAAAATAGTGGGGGATATTTCCGCCACACGCATGATTCCCGAGGGCACAGATGCAATATCTCCCGCGCCGCACCACGATATTTATTCAATAGAAGATTTATGCCAACTGATTTATTCGCTAAAAGAAGTCACAAACTACACAAAACCGGTGATTGTAAAAATAGCAGCGGTGCATAATGTAGCGGCGATAGCAAGCGGCATAGCACGCAGTGGCGCAGATATTATCGCACTGGACGGCTTTCGAGGCGGAACGGGAGCAGCGCCAACACGAATACGCGACAATGTGGGACTGCCCATAGAATTGGCTCTTGCCTGTGTAGATGACCGTCTGCGTGACGAGGGGATACGCAATAATGTTTCAATCATTGCAGGTGGGAGTATCCGCAGCAGTGCCGATGTTGTAAAAGCCATTGCCTTGGGTGCAGATTGTGTTTATATCGGCTCGGCGGCACTTATTGCACTTGGATGCCATTTATGCAGAACCTGCCATGCAGGCAACTGTAATTGGGGAATTGCCACACAGATTCCCGAGCTTACAAAACGCCTCAACCCGGAAGTCGGATACAAGCGCCTTGTAAATTTAATGACCGCTTGGCGAAATGAAATAAAAGAGATGATGGGCGGCATGGGAATAAACGCCATAGAGAGCTTAAAAGGCAACAGACTCATGCTCCGTGGTGTGGGAATGAATGAAAAAGAATTAGAGATACTGGGCATTAAACATGCGGGCGAATAGTAAAAACGCAAAAAACAAATATCAGGAGATGAAGTTAATGGTTATTTCGGCGGCACAGCTTGGTTTTAGGGAACTAAACGAGAAAATAAAATCCACATCTGAAGATGCCTGTATAAACGATTGTTATGGTCAGCGCTTCATTGCGTGCGGGGCATCAGATAAAACCATTACAATAAACGGAACGCCCGGCAACGCACTTGGAGCGTATCTTGACGGAGCATTGGTTCAAGTCAATGGAAACGCACAAGATGCTGTAGGCGACACAATGAATGGCGGTAAAATAGTAATCCACGGAAATGTGGGGGATGCACTTGGATACTCTATGCGCGGCGGTGAAATTTACGTAAAGGGCGATGCGGGCTACAGGACGGGTATTCACATGAAGCAGTACAAAGAAATAAAGCCTGTTATTGTTATAGGTGGCTCTGTCGGGAGTTTTCTGGGCGAATATCTTGCCGGCGGAATCATCATAGTACTCGGACTTGGCGCTGAGGATATTCCCATGGGACACTTTACGGGAACGGGGATGCATGGCGGGCGTATTTATATCCGCACGAACGCAGAGGTTGACTCACTGCTTGCCGAAAACCTTTTAGTCACGCAAGTCATAGCGGAAGAAGCAACTCCGGAAGAACTCACAGAGATAGAGTCGTATATATCTGAATTCGCCGCACTCTTTGGTATGGGGGAAGCAAAGCTGGCAAATGACCGATTTTTACTACTCAGACCAAATACAAATAATCCGTATAAGCAGCTTTATACAAAAATTTAGTAAGGAGTAAAATGTTATGAAAAACATCCCGGAACTATTCGGCAGTATGGTCTTTAATGAAACGGTAATGCAGACGAGATTACCAAAAGACATCTTTAAGGCACTGAAAAAAACCATGCTTAGGGGCACACATCTGGAACTTGACCTTGCCAACGTGGTAGCAAACGCTATGAAAGATTGGGCGGTGGAAAAAGGCGCGACACATTTTACCCACTGGTTTCATCCGATGACGGGAATCACCGCAGAAAAGCACGACAGCTTCATTTCGCCCGTAGGCAACGGAAAAGTAATCATGGAGTTTTCCGGAAAAGAACTCGTGCGTGGCGAACCCGATGCATCCAGTTTCCCGTCAGGCGGACTACGCAACACGTTCGAGGCGCGGGGCTACACAGTCTGGGATATTACATCATACGCTTTTATCAAGGACGATACACTATATATCCCCACGGCATTTTGCTCCTATGGCGGGGAATCATTAGATAAAAAAACGCCCCTCCTTCGCTCCATGGAAGCGCTTCACTTTCAAGCCTTGCGTATTTTAAGGCTGTTTGGAAACAACGCAGCAGAGCGTGTGATAACAACCGTGGGGCCGGAGCAGGAATATTTTCTAATTGACAAAGAGGTCTACCTAAAACGCCCTGATTTACTTTACACGGGCAGAACATTATTCGGCGCACGCCCGTCTAAGGGACAGGAACTGGACGACCATTACTTCGGAAGCCTCAAACCCAGGGTATCTGCGTTTATGAAAGAATTGGAAGAAGAGCTATGGAAGCTGGGGGTATATGCCAAAACTAAGCATGACGAAGTTGCACCGGGACAGCATGAAATGGCACCCATCTTTACCACCACGAACATAGCAACCGACCATAATCAGCTCACGATGGAATTTATGAAAAAAATTGCACTCAAACATGACCTGGCGTGTTTGCTGCATGAAAAGCCGTTTGCGGGCGTAAACGGAAGCGGCAAGCATAATAACTGGTCGATTACCACAGATTTGGGAGGAAACTTGCTGGAACCGGGTGAAACACCCCACGAAAACGCTCAGTTTCTGCTGTTTTTGGTGGCAGTAGTAAAAGCGGTGGATACCTATCAAGACCTGCTGAGAGCTTCAGTGGCAAGTGCAGGAAACGACCACCGCCTCGGAGCCAATGAAGCGCCGCCCGCTATAGTGTCCATGTTTTTAGGAGACGAACTAACCGCCGTATTGGATGCCATAGAATCCGGCGAGGATTATAGGGGATCAAACAGTCAGCCAATGGAAATAGGCGTTACTGCACTCCCCCATTTCCCAAAAGACACAACTGACCGCAACAGGACTTCTCCTTTCGCTTTCACAGGCAACAAATTTGAATTTAGAATGCTGGGTTCAACCTTCTCCATTGCGGAGACAAACATCGCATTAAATACAGCAGTTGCCGAGTCTTTGCGCTGCTTTGCCGACATCTTGGAAAAAGAAACGGACTTTAAAGCAGGACTTGCTGCGCTCATAAAAAAGACCATAAAGGAACATAAACGCATAATATTCAACGGCAATAACTATTCCGATGAATGGGTGGTGGAAGCAGAAAAACGCGGGTTATCAAATCTCCGCACTACCGTAGAAGCCTTGCCCGCTATGACTCTACAGTCAAATATAGAGCTTTTCGACAAGCATAGTGTGTACAGCGAAACAGAGATGCGTTCGCGTTATGAAATTCATATGGAAAGTTATTGCAAAACCATAATAATTGAAGCACTCACTATGGTTGAGATGGTTAAGACAGGCATTATCCCCGCGAGTGTGGCATATCAAAATGAACTCGCAAAATTGCTGAAACTAAAAAAAGAGTTCGGTGACTTTAGTTACTCGCTTGAGGATAGAATGTTAGAAAAAATATCGAAACTCTGCAATGCTCTTTTGAAAAAGCTGGACACGCTCGAAGAAGCACTGGAGAAAGCGGAAGATGACCATGATATTCTCGCTCATGCGAAATTCTGCCGTGAAAAAATATTTATGGCAATGTCAGAGCTTCGTTTAGTAGCAGACGAACTGGAAACCCTCATAGATAAAAAGGAATGGCCTTTCCCATCATACAGCGAGCTACTCTACAGCGTTTTGTAGCCCCTACTTTACAATGACGTTCTTTTCGCCCAGCATTTCTATCAGTTCCCCTGTGAAAGCCTCGTGGATTAAACATTTTGAGCCAAGTGTTTTCTTGGATTTTTCAAAATGGATTATCATTTGGTCTT